>CAUZFM010000020.1:0-32483 GCA_963579235.1 uncultured Binatia bacterium (SeqCode) | reverse complement strand
CGTGAGACCGGCCTGGGTGTCGGGCAGGGCCAGCGTGGGGCGAAACAGGTCGTAGTTGCTGCGCTGACTGCCGCCGAGGGGGTACACGGTGTTGAGGCCGTCATTGCCGCCGTTGAGCTGTACAAAAACCACTATCGCGTCGCCCGGGCCGGCCGCGTAGCTGACGCCGGTACCCGGCAATACGCGCGACCACGGCAGAGCCGCAGCGGCAGCCGCCGCCGCACCACGCTTGATGAACTGTCTCCTTGTAAACGGGGCCATCTCAGTTTCTCCTCACCCGACCTGGTATTCGGCCGTCTGCAGCAGCAGCGAAAGTACGCCGCGCACCTTGGTGTTCACGTCATCGGTATCGTCGGTCGAAAGATCCAGCGTTGCCTGCGCGCCGCTGTCGGTGAGGTAGTCGATCAGCGAGTCACGCTGCCCGGTGGTGAGCGCCAGTGGGCCCGAGTCGAGCCCGAGCTCGTACATCAGCGCGTCGAGCACCACCCCGGGGTCGGCCACCGGGTCTTTCCACGGAAGCGCCTTTATGCGCTTGAGCTTCAAGCGCGCCGGCCCCCTGCTGGCCGAGGCCAGGTAGCGGGCAAAGTTGAAACGCTGCAGCAAGGTGCCACTGTTGATCCAGCCCAGGCCGCTCGGCCAGCCGGCCACGTTGGGCGGAAAAAACAGGTCCATCCCCATCTCGGCCATGAGCTCGCCCATCTCCTCGGGCGAGTCGCCGATCTCGCGGCCGTCGCCCTTGGCGTTGAGCGAACGCATGGCACCGATGACAAAATCAACGGGGCTTTTCACGCGGCGCGTGCGCGCACGATCGCTGTAGAATTCGTCGCTGGTCCAGATGGCCTTGAGCAAGGGTTTGATCTCAAAATCCGAGTTGGCAAATTCCGCGGCGAAACCGGCCAGCAGGGCCTTCAGGCTCGGCCCAGGTGGGGGGTATGCATAAAAATTCCACAGCCGGCTGGTAAGGAACATGGCCACCTGGTTGTTGCCGACGTCGTCGGTGCGGGAGAAAATCAGCTCCAGCACGTCGTCGGAGGTACCGGCAACCTCCTCGCCTATCTTGAAGCCATTGCTCACCTGCCCGAAGATCACCATCGGGTCGGGCAGATCATCGCCGTCGTCGTCGTACTGGCCGCCGTCCCAGTGGTTGTTTTTGAACACGCCCTTGTAAGTACCGTCGATCTTGTCGGTCTTCGTCCAACCCGTGAGCGCACGGGCCATGCCGTGCACGTCGTCCTCGGTGTAGGTGGGCTTCTGGGTGTCGGGGCTGCCGTCATCGGCAAGCTCGAACACCCCGAGCGTAAACAACTCCATCAACTCGCGCCCGAAGTTCTCGTTGGCGCTGACGTGCACACCGTCATCGCTGGCCTTGTTCTTGATGCCATCGAGGTAGTACATGTTGGCGGGGTCGCGATTGAACTCGCGCACGAGGAACCTGAAGTTACCCCCGGCGTTGAGCCTGAACAGCTGCTGCTGGTACGACATCCAACCAAACTGGTTGAGCACGTTGCCGCCGCTGACCAGGTGCGAGTGCCAGAACAGGACGAGCTTTTCGAGGCAGGCCTTCGCAGGCTTGCGCTGCCTGGCCATCTGCTTGGTCCACCAGCGCTGGATCTTGAGCTTGTCCTCGTTGCCGTTGTCCTTTACCGCGGGCGGTTTTCTCTTGCTGGGCTTGAACGACAGCAGGTTGTCTACCGCGTCGTCGATCGACACGTGTCGATCAAAAAACTTGTCTATCTCCCCCGAGGGAGCTCCGAAAGTAGCCCTCCTGAGAAGATGGGCCGCGTTGTCCCTTGTCCATGCTACCGCCATCGCCGTTCTCCTTTCAGCCTGCGCGCAAGCGCTGGCCCGCGTTCCATTGTAGCGCGTTGCTTCACCACGTGCCCTCTACCCAGCCCGCCTGCGGCGCGGGTCCCAGTACCCCGTCGCCAAGTATCCACAGGCGTATGATCTCCTGCAGCTCGCTGTCGATCAAGCCCGTGCCAAGCGGCATGCCAAGCCCGTAGCCGGCCGCGAGGTCGTGCGTGACCTTGAGATATAGAAAGCTCGCGTCGGGGTCGCCGGCCGTCACCCTCAGCAAACCGTCGATGGCGGCCGCGGTGTTGGTGGGCGCAACTCCCACCAGTTGCGAGTATGCCGCGTTGGGCAACAGTGTCAGGCCGCCTGCGTTGCTTTCTGAATCATGGCAGGCCGACACCGCGCACGACCCGGCAAACACCTGGGTGGCTATGCGATCAAAGGTGCCATCGTAGAGATCGAGCGGCTCGTAGATCTTGTCGCCCTCGGGCAGGCACTTGAACTTGACCCGGTCGCGATCGCGCTGGGTGCCAGCAGCGGTCGTGCCCTCTGCCGAAAGCTTGAGCTTCTTGCGTCCCGCGCGCATGCGGTCCGAACTGTTGGGGCCACGCAAGGGCACGTTGATGCTGCTGGTGAGCGTGCACTCATCGACGATGTCGTTGCCCGGAAAACCGAGCAGGTCTACTCTCGATTGCAGGGCCTGGAAATCTACGTCGAACCTGGGATCGCCGTCGTCGACCGCGTGGTCGATTTCTACTTCGTCTACCTGCACGGGGCTGCACTGCGACAGTGCGCTGGAGTTTAGACACACCGACAGCTCAAACTCGCAACGACCGTTGCGCAGGCCGTCGGCGTCGCAGGACAAGTCGCCGTCGTAGCACTTCACGCCGCGGGGGGTCTTGGGGGGAGCGGGGTGGTTGGCACCCGGCGCGTCGAGCACAACCATGCAGTCGGTCTTCTTGCTGCCGCCGCCTGCCACGGTGGCCGACCAGGCAAAGGCCGGCAGCAACAGCAGCGCCGTCAACACCTGGGCTGTTAGAAAGGAATGTTTTACCGGCAGATAGATTGCGAAAGCCCCTCCCACGAAACATCACACGCCAACAACCCCTCGGTCAAGTTCTTTTTTTGCCCACCCCCCCTGCCGGGGGGGTGGTAAGTGCTGCGTAGTTCAAACGGCGACAGGTCCCCGCAGACCCCGTATTAACCCGCGGCTATGTCTTCGCCGCCGTCTACGCCCAGCACATTGCCCGTCAGCCAGGTGCCGCCGGGCTGCATGAGCAGACTCACCAACTCGGCTATGTCGCCGGGCTCAGTCAGGCGGCCACCGGGGTTAACCGAGCGGGCGTGCTCCTTGAGATCGGCGGCGCCGGGAATGTGGGCCAGAGCCGGGGTGTCGGTGACGCCAGCGCGTATGGCGTTGACAGCCACTCCGCGCGGCCCGAGCTCGAGCGCGAGCTGGCGAACGTAAGCTTCCAACGCGGCCTTGGCGGCCGACACCATCCCGTAGGAAGGAGCCGCACGCGTGCTGCCCGCCGAGGTCATGGCCATCACCCGCGATCCTTCACCCAGCAGGCGCCGCCAGGCCAGCTCCTGCGTCCACGCGACCAGCGAGCTGGCCATCACGTTGAGGGTCATGGCCATCTGCGAATCGCGTGCCGAAGCGCTCGCGTCCTCGCCCACCAGCGGCGCGAGTGACCCGAAGGCCAGCGAGTGAAACAACAGCGACACCCCGTCGGCACCCGCCAGGGGCTCGAGCTGGTCGAGCACGAGGGTCATCTTGTCGCGGTCGACAGCGTTGACGTTAAAAAAAAGCGACTCCACGCCGGCTTCTTCCACCGCCTCGCGGGCACGGTCGGCCAGCGCCATGGTCGAACGGCGGTCGAGGTGAACGCCGCATATATTGTAGCCCTCGGCGGCCAGCCGGGCCGAAACCGCCGAGCCGAAGCCGCTCGACGCCCCCAGCACTACCGCCCACTTGCCTGACCCTGCTGCTGACCTTCCCTCTTGATCCATGATGAGCAAAGATAATAGCCGCCCGCCCCGTGGGCAAACCCCGACTTGGCCCCGGGCCCGGCTTTTGTTAGCCTTGCCGGGCCAATACGAACGGTACCCCCTCAAAGGAGAG
Organism: uncultured Binatia bacterium (SeqCode); assembly: GCA_963579235.1. Classification (GTDB taxonomy): domain Bacteria; phylum Desulfobacterota; class Binatia; order UBA1149; family UBA1149; genus UBA1149. The sequence goes on along the minus strand of CAUZFM010000020.1, from coordinate 28,564 downwards.
CTTGATGTCAGAAAAAAATAGAACAGCCGAACAGGAACTACAGGAAGCCATGTGGCTCTGGATGCAGCGGCTGGTATTAGCCCTGGCCCTTCTGGGTGCAGGGTATTTTGCAGCCTGGTACCAGTCCAAGGATTACACGGAGATAAAGGTGGGGCTCGGAGAAGCCAACGACACTATCGTTGACCTCAAGAACGAGCGTGAGACTCTCTCTACCCGCATAGCCCGTGAGTTGCGAGACAAAGAAGTCTGTCGCAAAGAACTCAGGACTCTCAAGAGCAAGTAAGGGGAGGCCTCCCGCTCCCCGCTGTCAGTCCTGCAGCAGCGGCACAAAATTTCTCACGGCTCCAAGCAGGGCTTGGGCGTCCTGACTTTCGGCGCCGAGTTCGAGAGAAAGATCGAACAGCCCTCGCACGCGAGCGTTGTCGCGCTCACCCTCGGGCAACGACAGGGATTGGGCGAGCTCATTGAGCATTGGCTCGAGCTCGAGCTTGCGCTCGGTGGGCATGTCATCGTCTATCGCCACGAGCAGTATGCAACGGTCGATAAGCCTCGCCACCATTTCTTCGTCTGACATCACACGCTTCGTCACGATCTTTTCCAGCTCCCCTGGTACTACTCAGTCGTCTTCGCCCGACAGCTGACGCTTCCAGTCCAGCATTTTAGCCGCCGCACCCGCGGTCTCGGCCTCCTCGATACGACCAGCCCTCTGGTAAAACATCGACAGGTTGGTCTGCGCCAGTATGTCGTCGGGGTCGAGCTCAACCAGGCGCAGCGCCATGCCGATGGCGTCATCCATCTCGCCGCGCTCCATGTACACCATGGCCTTTCCCAGTAGCGCGTCGCGGTAGTCGGAGTCGAGCTCCAGGCAGGCCTCGAAACAGGCCATGGCCTCGTCGTAGCGGCGCTCACCGTGCAAGTCACAGCCGTCGTAAAACAGTTGCTCAATATCCTTGTCGTCGCCCGGGCTTGCCACTACGCCAGTGAGAGTAGTATCTGTACGGCTAGTTGCAAGGCCCGAAAGCCGGACCACCCGCGGCGCCGTGATACAATCGGCTGCGAGTGGCCCGTCGTAGGCCGGTTTACAGCGAAACCGCAAGTGCAGAAAAAAATCGACAATTTCATTTCCGCCGACATTAACGACGACAAGTACAGCTTCGAAGAACTCGCCCTCGAGTTATTTGAATACCAGTACGAACGCGTGCCGCTGTACCGACAGTTCTGCGACGCGAGGCAGGCCAGTCCCTCTTCGGTAAGTGAGTGGCAACAGGTGCCCGCCCTGCCCGCCGACGCGTTCAAGCAACAGCTCATAGACCACGGCGAAGAGGCCCACGTTTTTTTGAGTAGCGGAACGAGCGAGGGCCTGGACAAGCGCAGCCGTCACCAGTTGACCACGCTGTCAACCTATCGCTTGTCAGCCATGACTTTTTTCAACGAGATGGTGCTACCCGACGAACCGGGATCGATGAGCGTGCTGCTGGCCGGACCGGGCGTGGACAGCCACCCTGACTCCTCACTGGGCAGAATGTTTTCCTGGGTCTACGAGGAGACCGCCAACGCCGATTCCGAAGTGGTCTTCGACGGTGATGGCGAGTTCGACAGCACCGCCGCGCTGGAGTGGCTCGGGCGGATGTCTTCGGACAACAGGCCGGTGCTGCTGCTCGCGGTGAGCTCGGCACTCACCGCCCTGCTCGCCCGCATGCGCGAAAAAAAGCTGTCCTGCCGCCTGCCCGGTGGCAGCCGCATAGTAGACACCGGCGGACGAAAAGGTGCCGCCCCGACCTACTCCGCAGCAGGTATGCGCAAGGCCTGTTGGCGCTACCTGCACGTTCCGGGTTACATGTGCGTGAATGAGTATGGCATGACCGAGATGCTCTCCCAGTACTACGATGACGCACTGGTCGGCCGCCACCGCGGACGTATAGACCAGAGAATCAAGGCCGGGCCGCGATGGTGCCGCCACGTGGTAGTAAGCCCAGCCACCCTCCAACCGGTGGCCGACGGCGAGGTCGGCCTGCTCAGGCATACAGATCTTGCCAACTGGGAATCGGTGAGCGCGCTACAAACCCTGGACCTTGCGCGCAGGGTCGGCGACGGTTTCCAGCTTGTCGGCCGCGCCAGCACCGCGCAGCTGCGCGGCTGCTCACAACTGCTGACGATGGCGGTGACCTGAACCCATGGAACGCAAACAAGTGGAATCATCGCAGTCCGAATCCGTAGAAATGCTGCTGCGCCAGCAACTTGGCGAGGCCGAGGAGGCGCGCAAGACGGCACTGTCCACGCTTGATAACTCCGAGATCGTGGCGGCGCTCGCCGAGGCCGCCAGCGCCTGGAGCGAGCAGGATTCCGAGCTCCGTCGTGGCGCCGCGGCTTTCCTGGCCCAGCACCGCCACATGTCGGCCGCCATGCTCGAACAGGGACTGGGCTCTGTTTTCTCGGCCATCACCACCAGCTCCATGGAGAACCTTCTCAAGCGCGAATGCCCCGACGCGCCGGCCCTTGAGCGCACGACCATAAACAAGGCCGGCGAGTCGGTGAGACTGCGCGGCCCATCGCTGGTATTTCACTCCCTGGCCGGTAACGTGCCCGGCATGGGCGTGCCGGCAATCGTGTGTGCGCTGCTGGCGCGATCCTGCTGCTTGCTGCGCGACAGCCCGCGGCAGCCCATCATCAGCGGCGCCTTCGCCGATACCCTGGCCGCGGTACACCCCTTGCTCGGCTCCATGGTGGTGGCGACCGAGTGGGACGCGGGCGACCGACGCATGGAGTCCACTGCCATGCGCGTGGCCTCGCGGGTGGAGCTTTACGGCAGCGACGAAACCGTGGACCGCATGGCCTCGCGCTACGGCGGCAGGTCAATAGTAGAACACGGCAGCAGGGTATCGTTGGGGCTGGTACCGGCCGAGGCCGACACCGACCAGTGGGCGCGCGGGTTCGCGCAGGACGTGGCCATGTACGAGGGCCTGGGCTGCCTGAGCATGTCGCTGCTGCTGGTCGAGGGACCCGCCGACCGAGCCGCGCGCATGTCCCACAAGCTGGGCATAGAACTGTCGCGCCTGCAGCGCCTGTGGCCGCGTGGGCCCCAGGACCTCGATCTCGAGACCTCGAGGCGCGCCTTCATAGGACGGGCCGAACTGTCGTCGGCCGGCAACCAAGACGAGCTGCTGATCAGGGGTCGCGACGACGGCTGGGTCGTGCACGTTGACCCGCGCGCCAAGCTCGACCCCGGCTGCGGGCTGCGAGTTGTAAAGATAGTGCCGGTAAAAGACCGCCAGGCCACCCTCGAGCTGCTCGAAAGCTCGAAGGTGCCGATCGCCGGCGTGGCCCTCGGCATGAACTCGGACAGCCGCAACTGGAAAGAAACCGTCAACGACGTCTACTCCTGCGACGCCACCCTGGTGTGCGTGCCCGGCCAACTGCAAACCCCGCCGCTCGGCTGGAGGCAGGACGGGCACCAACGACTCGGAGACCTGCTGGACTGGTACAGGGACGAGCAGGCGTGACGCCCCGGGCCGTTTTTTCCGGCTTCTCGAGCAGCCTCGCTTTGACCTCTGACACCCCGGTGGGAGTGGTGGTTGACCGCGCACGCGGCTGCTTGATCTACGACCCCGGGGGCAAGGAATACCTCGACCTCCTGTCGGGCATGGGCGTGTCGGCCCTCGGGCACGCCCACCCGCGCGTGACCGAAGCCGTCAGCGCCCAGGCTGCGCGCCACCTGCACGTCATGGTCTACGGCGAGTACGTAATAGAATCGCAGGTGCGCCTGGCCTCGCGCCTGGCCGGCCTGCTACCCGCCGGCCTCGACAAGGTCTACTTTACCAACTCGGGTACCGAGGCCGTAGAAGGCGCGATAAAGATGGTGCGCAAGGCCACGGGGCGAAGCGGCATGTTGGCGTTTCGCGGCGCGTTTCATGGCGACACCACCGGTGCCGTGTCGCTCGGCGGCAACCCCTTGTACCGTGACCCCTTCGTACCGCTGCTGCCCCATTGTGGCCTGCTCGAATTCAACGACACGGGCTCGCTCAAGGCCATCAACGAATCCACTGCCGCGGTTTTTGTCGAACCCGTGCAGTCCGAGGCCGGCGTAATACTACCCGAGCCGGGATTCCTGGCTGAACTCGCAGCGAGCTGCCGCGCCGCAGGCGCGCTGCTGGTGTTCGACGAGGTCATCACCGGCCTGGGCCGCACGGGCTCATTGTTTGCGCTCGAGCGCGAAGGCGTGGTGCCCGACGTGCTGCTGCTGGCCAAGGCCGTTGGCGGCGGGCTTCCGCTCGGGGCCTTCATCGCGTCCGAAGAACTGATGTCTATTCTTTCGCAGGACCCACCGCTGGGCCACGTGACCACCTTTGGTGGCCACCCGCTCAGTTGTGCGGCCGGCCTTGCCACGCTCGAGGTCATCATCGAAGACCATTTACCCGCGCGCGCCGCCAAGCTGGGGGACTACTTTGCCGATGCCTTGACGACGGCCATGCAGGGTGACGGACTGCGCGAAGTGCGCCACGCGGGCCTGCTGCTGGGCCTGGAAATGGACAGCGCTGCACTGGCCGAGGCCTTCGTGGCCGAGTGCCTGGAGGAGCGCCTGCTCACGGGCCGGACCCTGCACGACGACGGCCTGATCAGGCTCGCGCCGCCACTGATCATAAGCGAAGCCGAACTCGACGACGCGGTGCTGCGCATGCAGCGCGCGTTGTCGCGCGCCCGTTCACAGCCCGACGCCTGACGACAGGAGCCACCCAGCCGCGGGCGGGGCCTCGCTAGGAGCTCGACTGCTCCATGAGGAAAGCGTGTATAAAACCGTCGATATCGCCGTCGAGCACGGCGGCCGTGTTGCCGACCTCGACCCCGGTGCGCGTGTCTTTCACCATCTGGTAAGGCGCCAGCACGTATGAGCGAATCTGGTTGCCGAAGGCCACGTCCATCTTGGTGGTGCCCACGTCGCTCAGACGCTCGGCCTGCAGCGCCTTCTCGTGCTCGTACAGGCGCGCGCGCAGTATCTTCATGGCCGTGGCGCGGTTCTTATGTTGCGAGCGCTCGTTCTGACACTGCACCACGATGTTGGTCGGAAGATGGGTGAGCCTTACGGCCGAGTCGGTCTTGTTGATGTGCTGGCCACCGGCGCCGCTGGCGCGGTAGGTATCGACCCTCAGGTCTTCGTCGCGGATGTCGATCTCTATCTCGTCGTCGAGTTCCGGGAAGACGTGTATAGAGGCAAACGAGGTGTGGCGGCGGGCGTTGTTGTCAAAGGGTGATATGCGCACCAGGCGGTGCACGCCCCCCTCGGCGCTCATATAGCCGTAAGCGTATTCGCCCTCGATGGTAATGGTCGCGGTCTTCAGCCCCGCGCCTTCCCCCGGCGTGTACTCCCTGATGGTGGCGGTGAAACCACGACGCTCTGCCCACCTGAGGTACATGCGCAACAGCATGTCACCCCAGTCCTGCGACTCGGTTCCACCGGCACCGGGGTGGATGGAGATTATTGCGTTGTTGATGTCGTACTCGCCCGACAACATGCGCTGTATTTCCATCTCGTCGACCCGCACTTCGAGCGGTTCGAGTTGGCCGAGCAGCTCTGACAGTGCGTCGTCGTCGCCTTCGCTGGCCATCTCTGTATAAACGTCGAGGTCGGCCACCTGGGCTTCGAGATCTTCGAAGGATTTGATTTTCGACTCCACCGCAGAGCGCTCGCGGAGGATCGTGCCGGCTCGCTCGCGATCGTCCCAAAGCGAGGAGTCCTGGCTCTGCTCGTCCAGCTTGGCGAAGCTGTCTTTCAGCGCGGGAAGGTCAAAGGTACCTCCCGAGGGCCGAGCTCCGCTCGCGAATGGAGTTAACCCTCTGGATTATTTCGGCGTCCAGGCTCATGGCCGGTCACAATTCCACGCCCGACCTTCGCAGGCAACAGTAGCCGAACAGGGCCGCCAACCAGGCTGCGCAAATGTAGACAAAAAGGTCGCCCACGCGCGAGTACGGAGAGCGGTAGTCGCCCAGCTGCACGCGATGATTGACCACCGCCTGCTCAAACAGCCGACTGGGCGAGTGTATGCGACCGCTTATATCGACCGCGGCCGACACGCCGGTATTGGTGGCGCGCACGACCGGCACGCGGTTTTCCACCGCGCGCAGCGCCACCATGCGCAGGTGCTGCCAGGGCGCCGAACTGCGCCCGTACCAGGCGTCGTTGCTGAGATTGACCAGGAGCTCAGCACCGTCGTTTACGAAGCGCCTTACCAGGGCCGGAAAGATACCCTCGTAGCAGATCAGCGCGGCCACGCGGACCGGCGTGCCTTCAGCTAACGGCTTTTCGCCGCCGGCTTCGCCGGCAGTCAGTTGCCTGGGCGGACCCTGGAAGATCACGTAGCTGTCGCCGCGACCGAAGCTCCCCACCGCTTGCACGATCTTGTCCACCACCGCGCCCAGGCCCCAGGGCACGTATTCGCCGAAGGGCACCAGCTGCATCTTGTCGTAGGGCCCCTGCAAGCCCCCGCCAGGCTCCAGCATCCACGCCCGGTTCCAGGCCCGGAGCGGCCCGCCGTCGCGCGATTCGTAACCCGGCGCACCCGTGAGCAGCCAGGTACCGGTGGAACCGGTGAGCTCATGCACGGCCGCGGCGCGGGAATCAACACGAATAAAAAACGGCAGCGCTGACTCGGGCCACGCCAGCAGGCGGGCACCATCACCCGCCGAGCGCCGACTGAGATCGAGATAGCGCTCAAGGATGCGGTCCTGCCAGTCGTCGTCCCACTTGTGGCCCTGGGCGACATTGCCCTGCACCAGGCCCACCTCGAGTTCGCCATTGACATCGAGCCTGGACAGCGAATCGAGACGCCAGGCGCCGTAGCCCACGTTGACCAGGAACAGCAACACCACTGCCACCAACCAGGCACGCGTGCGCCGGGGCCCCTCGGCCAGGGCCTCGGCCAGCACCGATGCCGTGAACACCAGCAGCCCCGACACCAGCCACACCCCACCGAGATCGGCCGCCTGCACCAGCGGCAGCACCGGCTGCTGGGTATAGCCGAGCACGGCCCAGGGAAACGCGGCAGGAAAAAACGTGCGGCTCCACTCCAGTACTACCCACAACGGCGCGGCCAGGGCGGGTCGGACGAGAGCGCGACCCGCCAGCGCCCGCGACCCGGCCAGGGCCTCGAGTCCAGCAGTAAACGCGGCCGTGAAACACGCACAACCTCCGGCCATGGCAAAGACAACCAGGCCGCCCGACAGCTGCCCCAGCCTGGTGTAGTTGCTCACCGTGGGCGACAGCCAGTAGAGCGCGGGAACGAAGAAACACAGCCCGGCGAGCCAGCCGAGGCGGGCCGCGGCGGCCGGTCCCAGGCCCCTTACGGCCAGCATCAAGGGAGCAAAGGCCACCCAGGCCAGGGGCCACAGGTCCAGCGAGGGAAACGACGCGGCCAGCGCCAGTCCGGTAACCAGGGCCAGTGCGCGTCGCCTGGAAATGCTCACCGGCTGTCACCCGCGCAGGGGCAATCGCCGCTTCGTAGCAGGGCGGCCAGGCGTCGTTCTTCGGTGACCATGCGCTCGGCCTCGGGCGCTGCGCCTTCGTGGTCGTAGCCGAGCAGGTGCAACAAGCCGTGCAACAACAAGCGGGTGACTTCTTCGGTCGCCGTCCAACCGCCCTCCTCGGCCTGCTTGAGCGCGGTGTCGAGCGAAATCACCACGTCGCCCAGCGGTCGCTCGACACCCGGCCCTGCTTCCAGCGCCATTGCCCCAGCGTCATCGCCAGGCGCGTCTTCCTGGGGAAACGACAGCACGTCGGTGCTTCGGTCCAGGTCGCGCCAGTGACTGTTGAGCTCGCGCATGCGCCGGTCGTCGACCAACGACACCGACAACACGCCGTCGGCTGGAGCCTGGTCGGTGGCGTGTAATTCTTCGAGCAGGATAGCGCCCGCGTGCTCCAGCGAAGCCGCCAGGCCCGGGTCGGCCGCGCCCGCGTCGAGCTCAAGCGTCATCGTCTACCGATGTGCTGACCGTGCCGACCGCGCTGGCCTCGTAAGCGGTGATGATCTCGCGTACCAGCGGGTGGCGAACCACGTCGTCCTGGTCGAAGTACACAAACTCTATGCCCTCGGTGCCCTCGAGCACGCGCCTGGCGTCGACCAGGCCCGAGCGCTGGCCCGCGGCGAGGTCGATCTGCGTCACGTCGCCGGTGATCACAGCCTGCGATGAAAACCCAAGCCTGGTGAGCACCATTTTCATCTGTTCGGGGGTGGTATTCTGGGCCTCGTCGAGTATGACAAAGCTATCGTTCAGCGTTCTCCCGCGCATGAAAGCCAGCGGTGCCACCTCCACCGTGCCCCGCTCCATGAACTCGGCGGCGCGCTCGGGGCCCACCATGTCGTAGAGCGCGTCGTAAAGCGGCCTGAGGTAGGGGTTTATCTTTTCGGCCAGATCGCCCGGCAAATAACCGAGCTTTTCGCCCGCCTCGACGGCCGGCCGCGTGAGGATGATACGAGTGACCCTGCCCGACAGCAGCGTGGCCACCGCCATGGCCATGGCGAGGTAGGTCTTACCGGTGCCAGCCGGGCCGATAGCAAACACGAGGTCGCTCGCACGCATGGCATCGGCGTAAGCCTTCTGGTTACGCGACCGCGGCGCCACTCTGCGCCCACGATCACCGCTCAACACGGTGTCGAGAAACTCTTTCTCCAGCGACGCGTTCTCGTCATCGCTCAGCACTTCGACAGCACGCTTGACGTCGGCCGGCTCAAGAACGAAGCCCTTGCCCACGAGATCGTAAAGCTTGCCGAGCACTTGGCCGGCGAGGTCGGTGTCGTGCTCTTCGCCGCTTATCTCGATGCCACCGGCAGTCATGGACAGGCGCACGCCGAGTGCTTTCTCGAGCGCGAGTGCGTTGTTGTCGTGGCTGCCGAACAACTCGTGCAGGCGCCGCGTATCGGCGAAGCCAAATTCAGCCGACGAGCTCGTTGGCTTTCTCCAGGAGTTTGTCGAGGCCGCCGGGGTCCTTGCCGCCGGCCTGGGCAAAATCAGACTTGCCGCCACCGCGACCGTCGATCAGCGGGGCCAGCTCCTTGATAAGGTTACCGGCGTGCACGCGTTCGGCCAGCGCGCCCGAAGTCGCCGCCACCACCGCCACGCCCGAACCGGTATCACCCGCCAGTACCACCACCACCGAGTCGAGCCCGGCGCGCAGTCGGTCGGCCATCTCGCGCAGACCGCCGGCGTCCAGGCCATCGGCGCGGGCCACCACCGCGTGACCTCCGGCTACCTCGCGCGCCGCGGCACGCGCGTTTTCTACAGCGTCGCCCGAGCGGGCACGACCCTGGTCAGACAGCCGACCTTCAAGCTCGCCCTTGGCCTCGATCAATTTTTCCAGCTTCCCCACCACTTCGTCGACGCCACCGCGCAGCAGGCCGGCCACGGTGGAGAGTAACTCGTCGCGGGTCTGCAGCGCACCCAGAGCGCCTGCGCCGCTGACCGCCTCAACGCGTCTTACTCCCGCCGCCACGCCCGACTCACCCGCCAGCCTCAGCAATCCAATGTCGCCCGTGCGAGCCACGTGGGTGCCGCCGCAGAGCTCGACCGAGTAGTCGCCCATCCGCACCACGCGCACGAGGTCGCCGTACTTCTCGCCAAAGAAAGCCAGTGCGCCGGTGGCAAGGGCATCGTCGTAGGACATCTCGGCGACCGTCACCTCGAGGTTGTCGCGAATTACGTCGTTTACTTCTCTTTCGATCTCGGCCAGCAGCTCGGCCGCAACCGGACCGTCGTGCTTGAAATCAAACCTGAGTCTCGCCGAGTCGACCAGGGAGCCGGCCTGGTGGGTGTCGTCGCCAAGCTTATGACGCAAGGCCGCGTGCAGTAGGTGAGTCACCGAGTGGTTAAGGCGTATGGCCTGCCGCCGCTCTTCGTCCACGCCCAGGGTCACCGTGTCGCCCAGTGACAGCTCACCCTCGACCACGCGCGCCACGTGTACTGAAACGTCGGTGGCACCCTTGCGGGTGTCGAGAACTTCGAGCGTCGTGCCGCCGGAGGTGCTCATGAAACCGGTGTCGCCCACTTGCCCGCCGCTCTCGGCGTAAAACGGAGTCACGGCGGTCACGACTTCGACCTCGTCGCCGGCCGTCACGCCCTTTACAGGCGCGCCCGCTTTGCCCAGCACGATGACCTCGGACTCGGCCTGCAACTGCCAGCTACCCTCGAAACTACTGCCGCCCTTCTCGCGGGCCAGGGCGACCATGCGGGTAAGGTCGACCTCGGCCGCGCCCTTGCGACGCGCACCGCGTGCACGCTCGCGCTGCTGTTCGAGCGCGGCCTTGAAGCCGTCCACGTCGACCTCGATTCCGCGGGATCTGAGGATGTCCTGGGTCATGTCGAGCGGAAACCCGTAGGTGTCATAGAGACGAAAGGCCGTCTCGCCGTCCAGGCCCAGCGAAGAGCCGCCGGCCGAAAGTTTCCCAGCGGCCTCGTCGAGATGGGCCAGGCCGCGGTCCAGGGTGAGCGAAAAACGAAGTTCTTCTTCTTCCACCCCGGCAACGATGGCCTCGCGGCGGTCACCCAGCTCGGGGTAGGCCGCGCCCATGCCTTCTATGACCGACTCGCAGACCCGGGCAAAGAAGGTGCCTTCGAGCTCCAGGCTGCGACCATGCCGGGCGGCCCTTCTCAGCAGCCGCCGCAGCACATAGCCCCTGCCCTCGTTGGAGGGCTCGATACCATCGGCGAGCATGAACGAAACCGCACGAGCGTGATCGGCCAGCACGCGCATGGAAACGTCGTGTTCAGGATCGTTGCCGTACTCGAGACCCGACATCTGCTCGGCCCGCTCTACCAGGCCGCGCAACAGCGTGCCTTCGTAATTGTTGTCAACGTTCTCCAGAACCGCGGCCACTCGCTCAAGGCCCATGCCGGTGTCGACGTGGCGCATGGGCAGATCGTGCAGCTGGCCGGTGTCGTCGCGGTTGTACTGGATGAAAACCAGGTTCCACAGTTCAATGTAGCGAGCACAACCAGCGTTGACCTCGCACTTGTGGCCCGCGACCTGCTTCATGTCGCAAGCACCTTCGCCGCGGTCTATGTGGATTTCGGAGCAGGGCCCGCAGGGGCCGGTCGCGCCCATCTCCCAGAAATTGTCTTTCTCGTCAAAGCGCTGCACCCGATCGGACGGCAGCCCCGAAATCTTTTTCCAGAGCTTCTCAGCCTCACCGTCATCGCGGTAAACAGTGGCGTAAAGCTTATCGGCGGGCAGACCCCAGTTGCCAACGAGTAATTCCCATGCCCACTCAATGGCCTCGGCCTTGTAGTAGTCGCCGAACGACCAGTTGCCGAGCATCTCGAAAAGGGTGTGGTGGTAAGTATCTCGCCCGACTTCTTCAAGGTCGTTATGCTTGCCCGAAATACGTAGGCACTTCTGGCTGTCAACGACGCGAGAGGCCGGCGCTTCGGTGTTGCCGAGAAAAATGTCCTTGAAGGGCACCATGCCCGCGTTGGTGAACATCAGCGTGGGGTCGGCACGCGGAACCAGCGGCGCACTGGGCACCACCAGGTGACCCCTGGCCTCAAAGAACTCGAGAAAACTCGATCGAACTTCCTCCCCGCGCATGTCGTTTTGTTACAGGTATTGCGCGGGCTTGTCACCCGTGGGGGTCAGCAGGATCCTCGAACTGTTCGGCCAGTAGCGGCTCGACCAGACGGGCCACGAGATCTTCGTCAAAACCCCGCCTTGCCAGGTAGCGGGCGGCCGCCACTCCATCACCAGCAGCAGGGTTACCACCAACGCTGCCGGCACGGTCACGGCTCGCGAGAAAAGACTTGAGAAGACTGCGGGCGAGCTCCTCCTGACCCTCGTCGTCGACCAATCGGCCAACCACCGAAACTGCGAGCTCCTGCTCAATACCCCTGTTGCGCAGTTCGGCGACCAACCGCTCGCGGCCCCAGCCCCGCCGCTGGTAACGGAGCTTGACGTAATCTTCGGCCCAGGCCCGATCGTCGAGCAGGCCGAGCTGCTCCATGCGCTCTAACGCATGGGCAACATCGCGGGGCTCGTGTTGACGCCCCAACGCCTGAGCCAGCGTCGCCCGGCTCTTTGCCGAGCGCGCCAGCAGGTCAAACGCCTGCTTTACTGCCGGTAAGGTACCGCCCGCTTCGGTATCTTCCGTTGCAGCGGCCAGCCCCTGGCCCGGTTTACTCGGCGACGGCCTGCTCCGTGGGAGATGCTTCCGCTTCCTTGGCTACCGGCTCGGCCGCATCGCCGGCTGCCGCATCGCCGGCTGCCGCATCGCCGGCTGTCGACTCGCCCGCTGTCGACTCGCCGGCTGTCGACTCGTTACCATCGGCATCGTCGGCTGCGGAGTCGTTACCACCGGCGCCGCCTTCAAGCACCGTCAGCTCGGGCGCGCCCGAATCTGCCAGGCCAAGCTCGCTGCGCAGGGCCAACTCTATAGTGTTGGAGATGTCGGGATTCTCGCGCAGGAACTCGCAGACGTTCTCGCGGCCCTGGCCGATACGGTCTTCACCGTAGGAGTACCAGGACCCGCTCTTCTCAACGAGGCCGAACTCAACACCAAGGTCGAGTATTTCACCCTGGCGGTTGACACCCTGTCCGTAGAGTATGTCGAACTCGGCTTCACGAAAGGGCGGCGCGATCTTGTTCTTGACCACCCTCACCCTTGTGCGGTTACCCACCGACTGCTCGCCCTGCTTGATAGCGCCGATACGGCGTATGTCGAGCCTGACCGAGGAGTAGAACTTGAGCGCGTTGCCACCGGTGGTGGTCTCGGGGCTGCCGAACATTACGCCGATCTTCATGCGAATCTGGTTGATGAAAATCAGGATGGTGTTCGAACGGGAGATGGTTCCGGTGAGCTTGCGCAGGGCCTGTGACATGAGGCGGGCCTGCAGGCCGACGTGGGAGTCGCCCATTTCGCCCTCTATCTCGGCCCGCGGCACGAGCGCCGCCACCGAGTCGACCACGAGCACGTCCACCGCGCCGCTGCGGATGAGCGTGTCGGTTATCTCGAGCGCCTGTTCGCCGTTGTCGGGCTGGGAGATGAGCAGGTCAGAAGTGCTCACGCCCAGCTTGCGGGCGTAAGACACGTCGAGCGCGTGCTCGGCGTCGATGAAGGCCGCCACCCCACCGGTCTTCTGCACCTCGGCTACTGCGTGCAGGGCCAGGGTGGTTTTGCCCGACGACTCGGGGCCGTAGACCTCGATGATGCGACCACGCGGCAGGCCACCCACGCCCAGGGCGACGTCCAGGCCCAGCGAACCCGACGACACCGTGTCGATGTCGCGCGAAGTGTTGTCGTCGCCCAGCCTCATCACCGAGCCCTTGCCGAACTGTTTGTCTATCTGGTCGAGCGCCAACTCGAGCGCCTTGTCGCGCTCGGCTCCCTCGGGCCGCTTACCGTCGCCCGACATCATAAACCCACTCTTACTGCTCTTGTCCGTGGCCTTAGCGCCCTTGCCCTTCGCATTTCTTATCTGCCTCGCCATCTTTCTTTCCTCCTCACTGGCCCTCGTGGACCGTTGTTGTACCTTTCAGTTTCTACTACTCGATTTCCTGGTAATCCGCCGCGTAATCATCCGCCGCGCCTCACGCCAAATCCCGAACGCCAAGGCTCAAGGCCAAGCAGGTAACGCCTGGTCCAGTCCAGCGCGAGCTGGCTCGAAAGCACTCGAATCCATTCGCGGTTGCCGCCCAGTTTGTAGGTGCGGGCGCAGGCGTCGCCCTCCAGATAAATGTCTTCACCCGCAGAAAACTCGCCGCCGGAAAAAGCACCCTCGGAGAACAGATCGCCGGCCATGCCTATGCACACCGTACCCACCGGCTTATCGTCGCTGCCCCCGCCGGGGCCGGCGATGCCGCTTACGGCCACGGCCAGGTCGGCACCGCTCAATCGGCGTGCGCCCAGGGCCATCTCGGCTACGGTCTCTTCGCTCACTTCTCCATACATTGCCAGGGTCACTCCGCTTACTCCCAGTACCTTCTCTTTAACACTCTGGCTGTAGGCGACAATCCCGCCCGTGTAATAATCTGAGCAACCCGCGACATCGGTCAGCCTGCGACTGATCAATCCACCGGTGCACGATTCAGCAGTTACAAGAGTAAGGCCCCGGCGGCTCAAAAGCTGACCCACCTCCTGCTGCATGGTCGTGTCGCCCTCGGCATAGACCGCGTCGCCCAGCCGACGGTGTACTTCTTTCGACAATTCGTCGAGCTCACGCTCGGCGGCTTCGGGCTGCCCGGCCACCGACACGCGCACCGACAGGTCGGGGAAACTGGCCCTGAAAGCCAGGCGGCCACGCGCGGGATCAATGGCGCCAAGCAGCGCCTCGTCCAGTGCCGACTCGCTCATGCCGAAGGTCTGAAAAGTGCGCGACACGAAGCGCCGATCGGCGTCGGCCTGCCCACGCAGCCACGGTAGCACCTGCTCTTCGAACATGGCTTTCATTTCATGCGGGACGCCGGGTAGCACCACGCCCACGGCGCCACCTTCGAGGTCAAAACGATAGCCCGGCGCTGTTCCCCGCTGGTTGGGCAAGGGCACGGCGCCCTCGGGAAACATGGCCTGCTTGAGGTTGTTGTCGGGCATCGAGCGGCCCACGCGGTCAAAAAAACCCCGTATGGCGTCGGCCTGTTCCTCGTTGAGCAGCAACTTGCGGCCGGTAAAACGGGCCACGGTCTCGGTGGTGAGGTCGTCTGCCGTGGGCCCCAGCCCGCCGGTAGAAATCACGACGTCGGCCGCAGCCGACTGCCAGGCCCAGATTATGCGGTCGCTGTCATCGCCAACGGTGATAACTGAGACCACCTCTACACCCTCGGCCGACAGACGGTCGGCCAGCCAGTTGGAGTTGGTGTCGATGGTGCGGCCGCTCGTGAGCTCGTCACCGGTGGAAATTATGGCGGCAGTTTTGATCACGAAGTCCCGCCCTCTTTTGTAGCACAGATTTTCGCCTTTTGTTCGCCCCACGCCATCAAATCGCCTAAGTGCCGGGAATCAAACCAAAAGCAAGAAACACGCGGCAGGCGATGTTGGCGTAAACACCGGCCATGAGATCGTCGGCGACGATTCCAAGGCCTCCTGGCAAGCGTTCGGCCGGCCCACAGGGCCAGGGCTTGGCGATGTCGGCGGCCCTGAAAAGCAGGAAAACAAGCACGAGTACGGGCAGGCTCGTGGGCAGAAAGGCCACGGCCACGAGAAAGCCCACCACCTCGTCAATAACCACGCGCGAAGGGTCTTTCTGGCCAAAATCCCGGGCACACACACCAGCCGCCCAGATGGCCACGGCCACGGCCGCCGCCAGTGCGAGCAGGTAGACAGGAACTGAGTATACGGCCAGGGCGGCGAACAGCGGTGCCAGGGCCAGGCCAGGCAGGGTGCCGAAGGTGCCCGGGGCAACGGGCGCGTATCCGGTGCCCGCACCCGTGCCGAGAAATAGTGCCAGTCGTCTCAAGTAGTCTGCTTCCAGCCCAACAGTCCGTAGACACCGGCCAAGCCCAGCTCGAGGCCCAGGTTGAGCCAGCCCATCAACCCCGAGGGCTCGGGAGCGGTAACCAGCATGACCATCAGGCGGCCAGCGGCAACGCCCAGCCAGAGTATGGCGAGCACACCCATCACTACTGCCCGGTCGGCAAAAGATTCGCGCATGGCGTAGAGGGCCACGCCACCCATTGCCACCATCATACCGCCGTAAAGGGCGCCGATTTCGCCCCAGCCGTCACCCTGCCCCGGCATGACGGTCAGGTTGGCGAGATCGGCCATGGCCTCGGGCATGGCCAGCGCAAACAGGCCGAACGCGACCAGCACAGCGCTCACTATCCTCAACACGCGAGTTGCTTCCATGCTTACTCCTCGAGGCGCCAGGCATAAAAAAGCGCCACCTGCAGAGACTATTAGCGCAGGAGGCGCACGGCAAGCGAATTGTGTGCGATAGCGGTTACTTCAGCGGCCAGGATCCCATGACCACCATGGCCAGCGGGCCCGATGAAGACGGCCCGTAGGGCAGCAGGCGGCGCCAAGCCGAGACCGGGCTGCCGTCGAGTTCATAGGCCCGGATCTCTGCGGGATGACCCGCCCCGGGTGCCACCAGTATCTCGTCTGAGCCGTCGGCGTCAATGTCAACCAACGTAACGGTACCACCGGTAGTGTAGCCGGCATCAAAGGCGTAAAAGCTCACCGGCAACCCGGAAAGCGGGTCGAGATAAACGCTGCCGTCTCCGTTCCAGGCCTTGACCCAGGGCCTTCCCACCGCGGGCACAGTGACGATCTCATCGCTGCCGTCACCATCTAGGTCGCCGCGGGCGATAGCCAGACCGTTGTAGTCGGGGGCCGGGTAGGCGAGCCACTCGCGGACCTGTGTACCGTCGGCCTCAAACACCCTGACCAACGACAGACCGCGCGCCGGCCCGATCACTATTTCCTGGCCGGGGCTTGAAGATACGTCGGCCACCACGGCCACCCCGCCGTTGGCGTCGACATCGAGGCCGAAGAAGGAGTCGCCATTACTGAAGGCGAAGAACATCCCCGAGTTGAGCCAGGAGAGTTGGCCTTCCAGGCTCATATCAATGACGGTGTGCGTGTAGACCCTGACATCGCCCTGGTTGGAGTCGGACTGTATCATCAGCAGCTCATCCCAGCCGGTGCCGTCGACGTTGCCCGCCGCCAGGTTCACACCCCCGCCCATACCCGCATAGTCAGCCGACAAGACAGCCACCTTCTTGCGCCTGCGAATGGCGTCGTAGAGTTCGACCCTGCGGTCGCCGCTGTCGTGTCCCGCGGCCACGGCGATCATGGGAGGGGTCTGCCAGATTGAATCGTTGGGCGCGAGCGTGGCCAACGCGAGGTCGCCCGTCACGCTGCCCCTGAGCACGTTGGCGCGCAGACCGCGTCGGCGACCCACCGTGTTGCGACACTGAAGGCCCGCGCCGCGACCGCCCTGCCAGCCCGCCACGAATATTCTCGTGCGCGGCCCACGGCCGGTAGCAACGCGCCATATCTCGCTGCCGTCAACGCCCGACAAGACAACCGCCCTGCCACCACCCCTGCGGCCGCGGGGCGAGTCGCCGGGACTGCCGACCACGAGATCGTTGACGCCATCGTTGTTAAAATCTTCGGCACCGGACAGGGCCTGCCCGTAGCGCTCCTTAATGCGCGTACCCTCTTTGCTCCACAGCACCGAACCGTCGGCGCCCGAAAAAACATAAACAATACCAGCCGACACGTTTCCGCCCACCATTTTCTCGGGTGCAGACACGGCCAGGTCGGCCACGCCATCGCTGTTGACATCGCCCAGGTCGGCCAGTGCCTTGCCGAACGACGCGCCTACCACTGCCACCGGCTCGGTGAGTTGCCTGACCAGGGGACCGGTGGAGGAGTAGAGCCTCACGGCGCCGGCCTTGTTCAAACCGCCTATGTCGGCGCCCGGCACACCGACTGCAAAGTCGACCACGGTGTCGCCGTCGAGATCGCCGGTTACCTGCACCGCCTTGCCTGTGTTTTCGTCGCCGGTGCTGCCATCGAGCTCGAGGATGACGCTTGCAAAGTTGGCTCCCGAAAGAACCCGTAACATACCCGCGTCGAGCGCCAGCCCGACGTCGGCCAGGTGCGCACCAACTATTACGTCAGCCACCCCGTCACCGTTCATGTCGCCTGCGGCTCGCGCCGATATCGCGCTGCCCCAGCGGTCCCACTGGGCCAGCCCCCAGGCACTGTCCACGACCGCGCCGGTTGCCACCGAGAGCAGGTGCAGGGCACCGGTTTTTTCCTGGGCTATGTCCTTTGCCAACGGCGCGCCAACGAGCAGGTCAGCCAGCCCGTCACCTGTGAGATCGGGCGTGGCCTCGACCACGCTGCCAAGCCCGGCATTCGTAGAAGAACCCTCGAGCACGAAAAGCTCACTGCCCGAGCTCGAATAAATCGTCACCTTGCCGGCGCCCAACCAACTGCCACCAGCCGGCTTGGCCACGTCCCAGCCTCCCGAGCCCACGGCTAACTCGGCAGCACCGTCGCCGTCTATGTCGTCTATGAAGGCAACGGCTTCACCCAGGTGTTGGTCGTCCTGGCTGCCGTTGACCCTGAACACCACCCGGCCCGTGCTTCCCGAGTAAACCCTCAGGCCACCGGCGTCTACGATGCCCGTCGAGCGCTTGTCCCTGCAAGGGAGTCCGACGGCGATGTCGGCAACGCCGTCGCCGTCAAAGTCACCGGTAGCCGACAAGGCGTGGCCCGCCCTGTCGCCCTCGTAGTTGCTTTCCTGGCACCTGGTCGATGCCGACAACGCCGGGCTCGGCGCCAACGCCAGCCCTGCGAGCAGCAGCCCGCTGAGCACCACCGCGTAGAGCGCAGACCTTGAAACAGCGGGCTGCAAAAACCCAGCTCGCGCTCTTACGGACATGTCAGCCCCACCGAGAGATCACCCACGGCCGTGCGCAGGATAGCCAGCGCGTCAGAAGCCATTACCGCCCCGCTCGAGTCGACGTCGCACTCGCAGGCCGGGCACACGGTTGAACCCACCGCTGCCTGCAGGGCCAGCAGCGCGTCGCTGGCCGAGGGCAGCTGGGGTGCAACTGCGCCCGACTGGGGCGCGCCACAGCGGCAGGCACCAGTGTAAGAAAAAGCCTCCGCTGCACCGTCGACCCCGTTGCAATCAGAAAGAAACACGATGCTCGCCCCGTCATCGGAAATCGAGCCCTGTTCGGCGTAGCAGGACTCGCCACCCGATACCCGGGCCACACCGCTGTCGGTGACGCGCAGCACTTCCTGGCTCAAGGCAGCCGGCAACTCGGGCGCGCAGGCCCGGGTCCACACCAGCACCTGCCCGCTGCCGTCAACGGCCACGTCGCTGTTGCTGCAATACTCGTCGTCATCGCTGAGCTGGGTGATGACGCCCGCCCCCGCGACAGAAAATATCTCGAGACTCTCGTCCTGGTTGTCAATCCCGTGACCGCAGTCGCTCTCGAAGGCCACCGTCGACGCATCTCTGCTCGGCACCGGGTGCTCACTCACGCAGAATTCGTCGGGTCCCGCCGTCAGTTGCACGACGTTGCCCGCGACATCGGAGCTGAATATCTCCACGGCGTTGTCGGGGTTGGAGCCGGCCAGGTCACAGTCACTGTCAAAAACCACTGCGCCACCCCAGTAGTCGATCGACGGATGCAGGCTGGTGCATGCGCCCGAGCCGAGGTCGTCGCTCAGCTGCACGGTGTTCAAAGCAACCGGGTCATGAAAAAACACTTCTACGCTCGCGTCGCCGTTGCGCCCCGGCATTGAACTGTCGAGGTCGCAATCGCTCTCGAAAACCATGCCGTTGCCCTGTCCATCGACCGATGGCGCCAGGCTGCTGCAATCACTACCGCTGGTGAGTTGTTCGATCACCGGCGAAGACGAAGCCGTCGAGACCCTGAAGATTTCGAAACTGCCATCGGGGTTGGCGCCTGTATGGTCGCAGTCGCTTTCGAAGAACACCCAGACCGTGTTGGCCCCACTCACGGCTGAACCGTTGCTGCAGCCCGAAGACACGGTGACCTGCGAGAGCAGGCCGGTGTCAGAAACGACCATTATCTCGCGGTTTTCGTCACCGTTCAGGCCCTCCGGGTCGCCGCTGCCAGCAAACACGGCCATGCTGCCCGAACCCGCGGTGGCCGGGGTGGAAACAGAATCGGGCGTAGCAAACGAGCTCAGCTGGTACATCGCTGCCAGTGCCGGTCGAGCCCCCGAAAGCACGCAGGCCGACGCCCAGGCGAGCGCGCACAGCGCCGCCTTGCAGGTGACTCCCGGGCCGCGGCCGCAGGTCGGCTTCCTCTCATACTCAGTGACCATCAAAACGTGGATACCCACTAATAATGCTACAGAGCGCGCGGTCCCACTGTCTACCAACAAACGTGCCCAGCAGCGCATTCAATGGCTTGACTACAAAGCAAACGCCTTGCTGCCGGCGCATTCACGTTGTAAACCGACAGGCATGGAGCTGGAAAAAGAACTACAGACAGCCGTTGAAGCAGCCCGTACCGGCGGCGCCGTGGTGCGAAAGTACTTCCGCGGCGACTACGAAGTGCACGAAAAAGCGCCCGACAACCCGCTCACCATTGCTGACACCGAGGCCGACGAAGCCATCAAGCAGGTCGTGCTCGGTGCCTTTCCCGACGACGGCTGGCTGTCCGAAGAAACCCGCGACTCGCCCGAGCGCCTGTCCAAGGAGCGGGTGTGGATCGTCGACCCCCTGGACGGCACCAAGGAGTTCGTGCAGAACATCCCCGAGTTCTGCGTCTGCGTGGGCTTCACCATGGGTGGCGTGGTGCAGGTGGGCGTGTGCTACAACCCGATCACCGAAAAGCTGTTTGCCGCCGCCAGGGGCCAGGGCATGACGCTCAACGGCGAGCCGGCTTCGTGTACCGCCACCACCGAACTGTCCGCGGCCACGGTGCTTGCCAGTCGCTCGGAAACCGGGCGCGGCGAGTGGGACGACTACGACCAGCTGATGCAGGTTAAACCCACCGGCAGCGTGGCTTACAAGTTTGCGCTCATAGCCGGCGGCGAGGCCGACGCCACTTTTTCGCTCACGCCCAAGAACGAGTGGGACATATGCGCGGGCACTATGCTGGTCGAAGAAGCCGGCGGCACGGTGACCGATCGCTTCGGGCGCCCGCTGACGTTTAACAACGCCAAGACACTGTTGCCCGGCCTGATAGCCAGTGGCGCCGCGCTGTGGCAGCCGCTGCGCGACATCATACTCGAGAAATCAGGCGAGTAGCGCCCTCGCTGACTGAAGCCGGCGGCTTTCAGTCGGCCGTGAGCAGCCCGTCGTCGGCACTGGCCATGGCGGCCCGGCCCAGGGTCAGCTTATCGGTGCGGGCGTAAGAGCGGTCGATGACATCGATGGCCAGGCGAAACGCCATCAGTGCTGCGCGCTCCAACGAATCGGTGCGTGGCAGCTTGGCCTTGAGCGGGTCCACGTAACTGCCCGAGCGGTACATGGCAAAGTGCAGGTGCGGCCCGGTCGCCCGGCCGGTGGAACCCACGTAGCCGATAACCTGCCCCTTGTTCACCCTGGCACCGGCCTGCACGCCCTCGGCTATGCGCGACAGGTGGGCGTAGCCGGTCTCCCAGACCGGATCGTGCCTGAGCTTGACGAAGTTGCCGTTGGCCCAGTCAAACTTGGCCTTGCTCACGGTGGCGTCGGCCACCGCACGCACCGGCGTGCCGCGAGGCGCCGCGAAATCGACGCCGTAGTGCGGCATGCGTTTTTTGAGCACCGGGTGGAAGCGGCCCTGCGAAAATACCGAGCTGATGCGCGAAAAATCCACTGGGTAGCGCATGAAGTAACGACCGAGAGCCTTGCCCTCTCGGTTGAAGTAGCCCTGTATCATCTCGTCGGTCTTGGCAAAGTAAAAACCTTCCCAGACCTTGTCGCGGTTGTTGATCTCAACGGCCAGCAGCCGTCCTGCTTCAACCGACTCGCCGCCCCTGCGACGGAGCTCCTCGTAGGCCACCCTGAAAGTGGCGCCGGGCCTGAGGTCGCGCGAAAAGTTAAGCTCCCAACCCAGCACCTCGGCTGCCTCAGAAACGATTTTTTCGGGCACGCCGTGGGAGAGCGCAGACTCGTACAGGCTGCTCTCTATGGTGCCGGCCGCCACCCTGAGCCTTCGGTCAAATACCACCGGTCGGCGACTGGCCACTACCTTTTCACCGTCGAGTTCTTCGACCAGCTCGGTACGCGGGCCGATGTCGAGATTGAGACGCACGAGTTGCGGGTCGGGTCCCTCGAAGGTCAGCCCGAGTCGCTGGCCCGCAAATATGCGGTTGAGGTTATAAATGCGCTTGGCGGCCGATATCCAGGTGTCGGTGCTGTCGGGCGACAGGCCGGCCGCCTCGAGCACCTCGGACACCGTCTCGCCGTTGCGGATACGGTGTTCGATGGTCACGAGATACGCGCCCTCGCGGTCCTTTCCGCGCTCAGCCACGAGCTGGCGAAACCTGCGGCCCAACTCGCGAGTGTCGTAGCGGTGGGCGGGAGCGCGAAATATTATAGTCTCGGTATCTTCCTGCTCAAAAACCGCCTCCGAGAGCGGGTCGAACGACAGGCTGTAGGGATTCGAGCCGTCAAGCGCGCGGCCGTCGACCACCAGTTCGTAATTGCCTCCCGTACCAGGGCGGTTGAAGCCCGAAAGCGGTGAGATCCGTTCGGCCCGTAGCATGCCAGGTGGCAGCGGCGGACCCACAGCCAGCGCCCTTGCCGTGACCACCACATCGTCGCGCATCCTGACAGGCGGGGCTGGCCCCACCATGCCCAGCGACAACATGGCCACGGCTTGGTCTGCCAAGGGCTGTTCGGTGGACAGCGCCGCCAAGGTCTCATGCCCTGGCCCGGGCCCGGTCGTTATGGCGGTGGCAGTTTCACCCTTGTCGGCAAACAGCGAAAATCGCCACGAACTGCGTTCTGTCTCGCTTTCGACCACACCCGACCCGGACTGGCCGGCCTCCAGCAGGTCGTCGTCGGTGGTCGGCGGGCCTATCTGGGCAGCAAAAGAATCGCCTATGCCGTAAACCGAGCCATAGGCACCAACGCGCACTATTTCGCCCACCGAGGGCAGTTGGCTGATGGTCAGTGTCATTCCACTGCCGAAGGACGCGTTAACCGGTGCCACAAAACGGTGCGACTGGCCCTCTGAATACTGGCCGAGAGTAGACTGGCCCTGGGGATAAACGGCCCCCGGGGCGTTGCCCGATAAAGAGGCAGTGCCAGGGCCGGCCCAGGCCTGGTTGCCGGCCAGCGCCATGCTGAAAAAGCCCGATTTCATGGGCAGGGCAAGTGTATTGGAGGCCACGCGGGCCGGCACCAGCTTGTAGGGCTGCTGCGCCTGACCGCCGGGTGCCACCAGGGCAAACATCGACGCGCAGGCCACCCCAACCATCAAGGTCTGGGGACTTATATGCCGCCCGACCTCATCGACGAGCTTCCGCCACCACTGCAATACCACCACTTCTGCCCGCCGAGTTAGACTTTCCGGCCCGTGGGCCTTGAGTCCATGCACTTGTAAAAGCGCAACATTAAGGGTGCCCGCCCGGGGTCTGGATGTCAACGACTTCGAGCAGTTGGATGGCATTTTCAAGGGGGTCGCTTGCGACGACCAGCTGTTGTAGCTTCAAGCCTGATTTCAGGGCTGATTACGGGCCTGGCGGGCCGTCGAGAGTTTCCCGTGGAGGGCCGATCTACGACGCAGCGCGACAGAGCCGAGCGGCCGCAGAAGTCAACCGACATACCGGGTGCCACGCATGACGAAACGACTGCTGGGATTAGACGTGGGCGACCGCCGTATCGGGCTGGCGCTGAGTGACCCGCTGGGACTCACCGCACAACCCCTCTCTGTGGTCGAGCGAAAGTCCTGGAAACGCGACATAGCTGCCATAATGGAGGCCGTGGGAGACAACGAAATAGAAGCCTTCATTGTGGGCTTGCCGATATCGATGAGCGGCAATGACAGCGAGCAGGCCGACCGTGTGCGCCACTTCTGTTCTCACCTCGAACGCGAAACTAAACTCGCTGTTCACATGCAGGACGAGCGCCTCAGCACAGCCGAAAGCGAGCGCCTGTTGATAGCCGCCGGCACGCGCCGCGATCGTCGCCGGCAGAGCGTGGACATGACGGCCGCGACCTTGATACTGCAATCGTGGATGGACAAGTCGTGAGTAAACGTGCGCCTCGCAGATGGCACCAGGCCGCCGGTGGCCCCGGGCCGCGGCTGATATTCGGCCTGGCCGCCGTGCTGATGCTGGCGGGCATCGGTCGTGTGGCGTGGCTGGCCTTTGTGCCGCAAACCGTCAGCCCCGCGATCGAGTTGCAGATTGCACCGGGTGCAAGCGCCCGCGACATAGCCGCCGGGCTCGAAGAAAACGGTGTCGTGCGCAGCGGCCGCGTGCTCAGGCTGCTGGCCCGCCTGAGCTCGGCCGACAGGGATTTTCACCACGGGGTGCATCACTTCGAGGGTGACATCACGCCCCTGGCCGTGCTCGCCGAGCTGACCACGCCGTCGCGCGACACGGTGCGCGTCACCATTCCCGAAGGCCTGCGCGTTGCCCAGGTCGCGCACCTGCTCGAAGAGGCCGGCGTACTCGAAGCCGACGAATACGTGAAGGCCGCCTGCGAATCAGACTTCCTCGCGGTCACCGGCGCGCCCGCGGAATCGAACTGCTCGGAGGGCTACCTGTTTCCCGACACCTACTACCTGTCGCCGGGCATGGCGGCGGCCGATATCGTGCGGCTGCAACACAGGCGGTTGTTGGCCGTGCTCAAGGATTTGGGAATTTCTGACGACGGCTCGGTCGGTTTCACGGGAAGCTCGCCGGCGATTGCCGACACCCTCCAGCTGCTCACCCTCGCGTCGATCATACAGAAGGAGAGCTACCAGACCGACGAGCAGCCGCTGGTAGCGTCGGTGTTTCACAACCGGCTCGAGCGCGACATGAAACTGCAGGCCGACCCCACGGTGATCTACGGCATCCTGGCCTCGGGACGACAGTGGGACGGCGATATCCGCCGCAGCGACCTGCGCGAAGACACGCCGTACAACAGCTACGTGCACCGCGGGCTTCCGCCCGGCCCCATATGCAGCCCCGGCAAGGGAGCCCTGTCGGCCGCCCT
The DNA here is from genome assembly GCA_963579235.1 of uncultured Binatia bacterium (SeqCode). Lineage (GTDB taxonomy): Bacteria > Desulfobacterota > Binatia > UBA1149 > UBA1149 > UBA1149. Next base: position 3,958 of record CAUZFM010000020.1, on the reverse strand, counting down.
CAACCCGGCGACCAGCGATTTTCTGTTCTTCGTGGCTGACGGCAAGGGCACGCACCGCTTCTCGCGCACGGTGGCCGAACACCAGGCCGCCGTACGCCAGTACCTCGCCCAGCGTTAGCAAGGGAGAGGCGTTGATTTTTGCCTTCTGTTCGCCCATGCTGGAAGCATGGAACCACTCACCAAGCGGCAACGTGAAGTTCTCAATCTCATAGAGCAGTACCTGGACGACAACGGCTGCGCGCCCACCCTCGACGAGATCGGCAGTCAACTGGGCTTGCGTTCGATGGCCACCGTGCACAAGCACGTCAGTTCACTGGAGGCCAAGGGCTACATCCGTCGTCACTGGAACCAGAGCCGCGCCATTGAGATGGTTGATCAGTACCAGCGTCCGCGATCGGTGAGCCTCCCGTTGCTTGGGCGCGTGGCGGCCGGCTGCCCGATTGAAGCCATCGAACACGACGACAACATCGACGTGCCCGAGAGCATGGTACGCAGCCGCAACACCTACGTGCTCGAAGTGAAAGGCGACTCGATGGTGGACGACGCCATACTCGACGGCGACTACGTGGTCGTCGAAGAAAAACCCGACCCCACCAACGGAGACGTGGTGGTGGCCAGCATAGACGGCGAAGCCACCGTCAAGCGTTTCTTTCGCCAGGGCGACGGCAGCGTGCGGCTGCAGCCGTCCAACCCCAACTTCGAACCCATCGTGGTGTTCGACCGCGACCTCGAAATAAGGGGCAAGGTGGTCGGCGTGATGCGCAACTGCAGGTAGTCGCGCGGAATCGCCCGCCGAGGCTCTCACGCCGACGCCGTCGTCGTGAATGACAGCACCATCATGAACGGCGGGCCGGTCGTGCTATCAATCACCGGTGGTGCAAAACGAAAACAGCCTGGGCGTATACGTGCACCTGCCGTGGTGCGTGACCAAGTGCCCGTACTGCGACTTTAACTCCTACGCGTCGACCGAATTTCCTGAGCAGCGCTACACCGACTCGTTGTTATCCGAGCTGGCCTGGTCGGCCGAGCAAGTGCAGTGGCGCGGCCGCAAGGCGACGAGCGTGTTCTTCGGGGGCGGCACGCCGTCGTTGTTCGGGGCAGACAGCCTGGCCGCGGTGCTCGACGCCATCGACCAGCACCTGGGCCTCGCCGACGACTGCGAGATAACAGCCGAGGCCAACCCCGGCACGCTCGAAGGCGCTGCCGTAGAAAAGCTCTCGGCCATGCGCGCAGCGGGCATAAACCGTATCAGCTTCGGTGTGCAGTCGTTCGACGACCGGCTGCTGGAGACTCTTGGACGCGTGCACTCGGGCGCCGAAGCGCTGGTGGCGCTCCGGGCCGCCCACGAGGCGGGCTTCGAACGCATAAGCTGCGACCTCATCTTCGCCGTGCCCGGGCAGACGCTGGACGGCTGGCAACGCGACATCGAGCAGGCGCTATCGCTCGGGATCCTCGACCACCTGTCGACCTACGGCCTCACCTTCGAGCCGGGCACGGCCATGACCGGCATGCTCAAGGCGGGAATGATCGAGCGCGCCGACGAGGATCTGGAGCTGGCCATGTACCGCGCGATCCGCAGCGCGACGGCAGCCGCGGGCCTGCAGCACTACGAGATATCCAACTTCGCGCGCCCGGGGCGTGAGAGCCGCCACAACCTTGGCTACTGGCGCAGGCACGACTGGCTGGGACTGGGCGCGGGCGCGCACGGCTTCACCTCACGCTCTCCCGGTGCGCCGTGGGGCGAGCGCTGGTCAAACATACGCCTGCCCGAAATATGGATGTCAGCCGGCAACGGACACCGCCGTCATTTTGAAGAAACGCTCGATCGCGGTCAGGCCCTGGCCGAAACGCTGCTCATGGGCTTGCGAGTCAGCGAAGGCATAGCCGTTGCCGACATCGAACAGCGATTTTCAATGGACGCCGACCAGGCCATGCCTAGGCTTGCGCGCCTGGTGGACGACGGCCTCATGCTGCGCGAGCGGGGACGCGTGTCGTTGTCGCCGAGCGGGCTGGAGTTGGCCGATTCGGTCATCGCCGAGCTCGCCGGCTAGGGGCTGCGCTCACTTTTTTCGCAACGGGGCTGCCTGCGAAGAGTCAGTCGGCAGGAGAGAGACGCTTCATGTCGGCGTCGACCATCATGTTGACGAGCTCGTCGAAGCCCACGCGTGGTTTCCAGCCCAGCTTGTCGGCGGCGCGCTCGCTGTAACCGCGCAAGCGGTGCAACTCGGCCGGGCGTTTGAAGGCCGGGTCTATGTACACGTACTTCTCCCAGTCCTCTATGCCCACGCGCGCGAACGCTGCACTACAGAAGTCGCCAATGGAGTGCGTGTTGCCGGTCGAGACGAGGTAGTTGTCAGGCTCGTCCTGCTGCAGCATGAGGTACATGGCCTCAACGTAGTCGCCCGCAAAACCCCAGTCGCGGTAACTGTCGAGGTTGCCCAGGCCGAGCCTGTCCTGCGTGCCCAGTTTGATGCGCACCACCGCGTCGGTGATCTTGCGCGTCACGAACTCCAGGCCGCGTATCGGCGACTCGTGGTTAAACAGGATGCCGTTGCAGCAGTACATCCCGAAACTCTCCTTGTAGTTAATGGTGATCCAGTAGGAGTAGAGCTTGGAGATGGCGTAGGGGCTGCGCGGATGAAACGGCGTTTTCTCGGTCTGTATGCCTTTCTCGTCGGCACTGTTGCCGAACATCTCGCTGGTCGATGCCTGGTAAAAGCGAGTGGTGGGCGTGAAGTTCTTAATCGCGTTGAGCAGGTTGAGTACGCCCAGCGAATTGACCTCGGTGGTGAGCCGGGCCTGGTCCCAGCTGGCGCCCACGAAACTCTGGGCCGCCAGGTTGTAGACCTCGTCGGGGTGGACTCGGCGGATGGCGTTGATCAACGACGCCTCGTCGTCCATGTTGCCTTCCACGTAGTCCACGTCAGCGGTGACGCCAAGATAGTCGAGGTTCTCGAACGCGTAGCGCGTGCTGCGCTGCAGCAGCCCGTACACGCGGTAGCCCTTTTCGAGCAGCAGCTTGGAAAGATAGGCACCGTCCTGGCCAGTGACGCCGGTTACAAAAGCTTTCTTGTCAGCCATCCGACAAGACTAGGCCAGCCGCGACGGGCGGGCAAGCGGGGCAGGCTGCGCGCCCTTCAGTAGTCGGGGAGCCCGTCGGCGTCAACCAGCAGCGGGGCGGCGCGGTCGCGATCGGACAGCGTCAGCTCGAGATCCTCGGGCCAGCGAATGCCTATCGAGGGGTCGTTGTAAGCCACGGCGTGTTCGCAGTCGGGCGCGTAGTAGTCGCTGCACGCGTACATGAAGTCGGCCTGCTCGCTCACGACCACGAAGCCATGGGCGAAACCCGCCGGCACAAACAACTGCAGGTGGTTGTCGGCTGACAGTTCGCAGCCGGTCCACTGCCCGAAGGTGGGCGAGCCGCGCCTTACATCGACCGCCACGTCGAACACGCAGCCCGAGGCCACCCACACGAGCTTGTCCTGGCCGCGTGGGTGCTGAAAGTGCAGTCCGCGCAGCGTGCCCCGCGCCGAGCGCGAGTGATTGAACTGCAGCGGCGCTATGTCTGGCAAGCCGGCAGCCGCATAACGCTCGGCATTGAACTGCTCCAGGAAAAAGCCCCGCTCATCGCCGTGCACCTCGGGCTCAACGACAAACACACCCTCGAGTTCGGTCCCTGTGACCTTCACAGCTGCAGCGTCATCCGGCCAAGTCCTTCATCAACCGGCCAACAGCGATCTCAGGTAGTCGCCGTAATCGTTGTCCAGCGGCGCGGCCAGGGCCTCGAGCGCAGCGTCGTCAATAAAACCCTTGTACCAGGCGATCTCTTCAAGGCAGGCCACCTTCAAGCCCTGCCGATCCTCTATGGTCTGTATAAAGTTGGACGCCTGCAGCAACGCGGTGTATGTGCCCGTGTCGAGCCAGGCCGTGCCGCGGCCCAACACCTCGACGTTCAGCT
>CAUZFM010000019.1:0-32550 GCA_963579235.1 uncultured Binatia bacterium (SeqCode) | reverse complement strand
CGTCTAGCGCCCGGGGAAGCTGAAAAGGGGTCCGCCCTGCGTCACCGCAGGCAGCCAGCCACGCCCTCACTCCCCTCACGGACCCCGTAGTAACCTTGTTTCACCTGGTTGCAACGCTGGCAACGCAACGTGTCAGCTTTGTGCATAAGCAACGCAGCGACGGGCCCCGGTTGCCGCCTTCCGGGACCCGTCACGCGGTCAGTCAGCGCAGCGGTCTATACATCCACCGAAGCGAGCCCGGCAAAGCTTGAGGCCCTTGCGGGCTGCAACAGCGCAGTCCCGCGCGCAGGTCACCCGCTGCTCACCATCAAGCCCACGGCAAGCTTGCAGGCACTGCCGCCCGCGATGCTTGACCGCCGACAGGCAACGCCGCATTCCCTTTGCGCAATCCGCCCTGCATTCCCTGTCGCCGGTAGGGTCGCAATAATCGACGGGCTCAACCGTAACCGGGCCCAGCCCCTCGGGAGCTACATCGCCCGAAGCTGCGGCCCCGGGCTGCGAATCGTGCTGTAACCGGGGGAGATGGTCGTTACACAGAACGTCACAGCTCTCGGGGCCGCAAAGTCGCCGGCAAACCGGCTGCCCGATGCTGCAGCGTTTTCTCGCCTTGGCGAGGACGTCGCTCACGCAGCGCCGGCGGCACTCGGTCTGACTTGAGCGCGAGTCGAATTGCCCGCACCTGGCCTTACACACGCGGGCCTGGTTCCACGCGTTTTCCAAGCACATGCGCCGGCGCTTGTTGCAGGCCTGGTAACACTGGCGCTGATGCCCGGCGCAGCGAAGCTCGCAGAGGTCGCTGTCGTGGGGCAAGCACAGTTTCTCGGCCGAGGTAGCGGCCACGGCCGCCGAAGCCGGCGCCGCCGCCGGGCCGACCGAAGCGGCCAGGAACAGCAGAAGCGACGCGACGCAAACGCCGCTCAGATGCTTGGGTTGGTTTATTTTGTCCATTATTTCTCTCCTTTCCGCAGGGGTAGAGACGGTTCCCCCCCCATGCGGGGTAAATTAAGCTCTTGCAGTAACCGTCCTTATTTGGGATAATATTCCCAATAGCTAGCTACAGTCAAGCATGAATTCCACGAAATCGTGGACTTGTATAGAAAGTCCTTGGAAATACGGGCTTTCAGGCTATGCTAAAAATTGGGAACATGAGCCCACAAAGTAACAAAACATCGGGGGGCCCGCTTTCGGCGGCCATGCTTCGACTGCTCAAGCCGCTGGTACGGCTGCTGCTGCGCAAGGGTATGCCCTACGGCGCCTTTGCCGATCTGGCCAAGCGGGTTTACGTGGACACGGCCCGCGACGAGTTTGCCATAGAGGGGCGCAAGCAGACCACCTCGCGGGTGTCGATACTTACCGGGCTGTCGCGCAAGGAGGTCTCGCGGGTGAGCTCCCTGCCCGACCCCGACGACCAGGGAGCCTCGGACCGTTACAACCGGGCCGCGCGGGTTATAAGCGGCTGGGTTCGCGACCAGCGCTTCGCCAACGAGTTGGGTGATCCCGCCCTGCTGCCGCTCGAAGGCGACGAGCAGCTATCGTTCTCCCAGCTCGTAAAGAGCCACAGCGGCGACGTTCCCGTGCGCGCACTGCTCGATGAGCTCCAGAGGATAGGCGCGGTCGAGGCTGACGGAAAAGGAAACGTTCGCCTGCTTGCACGCGCCTACGTGCCGGGCGGCGGCGACGCCGACAAGCTGGCCATCCTCGGCATGGACGTGGCCGACCTCGTGTCGACCATCGATCACAACATGCAGTGCGACGCCGACGACCTTTTTTTTCAGCGCAAGGTCAGCTACGACAACATGCCGCTTGACCCCGACCGAGAGCTGAAGAAGCTCGCCGCCGAGCGCGCGCAGACGCTGCTCGAGGAACTCGACCACTGGATGTCAGCGCGCGACCGCGACGCGAGCCCGGGGGTGGAAGGCCGCGGGCGCATGCGGGCCAGCCTGGGCGTGTACTACTACGAAGAAGAACTGGCCGAAGAGACACCAGCCGACACTGCGAAAGACGAAAAGGAGCCATCATGAAACACCAAACGGCCATACAAGCACGACCTTTGCCCAATCGCCTGGCGGACCGCGGGCGCGCTTTGCTGCCTGGTTTGCTGGCTGCCCTGCTGGCGACGGCGCTGCTCAGCCAGGTCGGCTGCGAGGGCGCGAGCTTTGATTTCGGCGGTGGCGTGGGTGGCAGCGGACTGGTCTGGGGCCCCATGGGTGACGAACCGAGCTGCGACGACCTGCTCGTAGACCAGGTCTGCTTTGACAGCTCGACCGCCGTGGTCACCATCAACGGCGAGCCCGCCACCACGGCCGCCCTCGAACCCGGCATGGTGCTGGCCGTCGAAGGCGAGCTCAACGACGGCGGCGACGCGGGCACCGCAGCGGTGGTGGACTACAACAGCCTTCTCATCGGCACGATCGAAAGCGTGGACCTCGATAACACCGCTCTGCAGGTTCTGGGCGACACCTTGCTGCTCGACAAGGAAAGCCGGCTGGTGGGCTTTGCGCTGTCGGCCGGGTCAAATGGACTCGACGTAGAAGTGAGTGGGCTGGTCGACGCCGGTGGCATGATAAGAGTGACGCGCATAGCCAGGAGGCCCGGCGTTTCTACTGAACTGTCGACCGCGGGCACACTGCGCCTGCTCGACGTTGTGGCGCAGACTTTCCGCGTGCGCGGACTTGAGATCGACTACTCATCGGCCATCGTAAGCGGCGCAGGCGGCAGCCCGGCCAACGGGCTGTTGGTACGCGCAAAGCTGGCCGGTGCGCCCTCGTCCGGCTCGGCCGTGGCCACCAGCATCCGCCTGGTCGAGCCGCTGCGGGACCGGCTGGCCAATCAATCAGTCGTGCTCAGGGGGCTGGTTACTTCCTTGCAGCCCGATCTCAAAAGACTGGTGCTCGACCGGGCCCACAGCGTGAGCATCGGCAAGAATACCGAGTTCGTGGGCAGCAGGGCCAATGAGCTGGCCGTTGACCAGCGGCTTCGCATAAAGGGCCGGATCACCGACAGCAAGACTATACTCGCATTGGTGGTCGAGAAGCTGCCCGACGCGTTGCCCTACGAGATCTCGCCCGCGCCGCTCCCCTGAAGGAGCTCGCCCGAAAGGCAGGCGCGTCAGCCGGTAAAGAAACTCAGCGAGCGATCGGCCAAAGCCACCACCGGTCGCCACCACACGCCGAACACCAGCGTGGCAACTGCCAGCACGCCCACCAGCACGCCGTTGTGCTTGTCGGCCACGAACTCGGGAGCGTCTTCGGCTGGCTGGTCGAGGTACATGCTGCGCACGATGCGCGCGTAGTAGTACAGCGACACCACCGAGTTGAGTCCGCCCACGACGGCGAGCACCCACATCTCCTGGCGGATGATGGCGGCAAACAGGTAGAACTTACCGATGAATCCCGCGAACGGAGGCATGCCGGCCAGCGATAACAGGAAGATGAGCATGGCCGCCGCGGGCAGCGCTCCACCACGCCAGGCCAGTCCCTTGAAGCCTTCGATGTCTTCGCGCCCGGATTGGTTGAGCACCATGAGCAGCACGGTGAAGGCACCCAGGTTCATGATGTAGTACACCACCATGTAGAACATCATGGCTCGCAAGCCGTCGTCGGCCATGACCACGAAGCCCATCAGCATGTAGCCGGCGTGGGCGATCGATGAGTAAGCGAGCAGGCGCTTTATGTTGTCCTGCCTCAAGGCCGCGACGTTGCCCAGGGTCATCGTCACCATCGAGCCCACGACCAGCAGCGACTGCCAGTCCACGCCAGCGGCGGTGAGCCAGTTGCCGTCGCCATCGTAAGCCGACATCGCCGGGTAGAAAAAGCGGATCATCATCGCGAAGCCAGCGGCCTTTGAGCCCACCGACAACAGGGCGGTGACCGGCAGCGGCGCGCCCTCGTAAACGTCGGGGCTCCACATGTGAAACGGCACCATGGCTATCTTGTAGCCCACGCCCGCGAGCACCAGCACCAGCGCAAGGTAGATCACCGGTTGCGCTCCCGCTACGACGGCTCCATCGACACCGCCGCTGCCCAGGCCGGCCATGACCTGCGAGATGACCGCGTAGTCGAGCGAGCCCGTGAGACCGTAAACCAGGCTCATGCCGTACAGCATCGCTCCCGACGCTACGCCGCCGTAGACGAGGTACTTGAGAGCCGCCTCGGCCCCGCGGCGACTGCCACGGATAAAACCGGTGAGCACGTAAGACACCTGGCTCACGAACTCCAGCGCGAGGTAAGCCATGAGCATGTTGGTGGCCGAGGCCATGTAAAACATGCCCAGCGTCACCGAGAGCAGCAGCGCGTAGTACTCGCCCGGGTGTTCGTCGCGCATTTCGTCGGAACCCAACGACATCCAGACGGCCCCGAAGCCGGCCAGTCCCAACAGTAACTTGAAGAAAATCGAGAAACCGTCGAGGGCCACCATGCCGCTGAAGAGCAGGCCTTCCTGTCCACCCGACTGCATCGCCACCAGGCAGGTCACGGCCGCGGTTATGACCAGGGCCAGCTCTCCGAGCACGGCCTTGCGCTTGACGACCAGCTCGAGCAGGACCAAGCCCACCACGCCCAGGGCCAGCAGGCCCTCGGGCAGGCTGAACGGCAGGCTCTGTATGTTGCTCAGATTCATGCGACTCTATTCCGTCTTGCTATATCCAGTTCCGTGACCAGCCGTCAGGGAAGCACGTCCAGCGGCAGCGACGCCACCGGGGGCACGGCCGAAAGAACGGTGTTGTTGATGGCGGTGAGCGAGGTGTTGATCAGGTCAAGTACCGCGTGCGGGTAAACGCCCAGCACGATGACAATAACAGCCAGCGGCGCAAGCATGACGATTTCGCGCGTGTTGACATCCGGCATCGACGCGTACTCCTCGTTGATCGGCCCCAGCCACACCCGCTGCAGCATCCACAGCATGTAGCCGGCCGTGAGCACCACGGCGCTGGCCGCCACGATGGCCAGGCCCGGGCTGTACTGCCAGGCGCCGAGCAGCACCAGCACCTCGGAGATAAAGGCCGACAGGCCGGGCAGTCCCATGGCAGCAAAAAACGCGATCACCGTGATGCCCGTGTAAACCGGCATCACCGATGCCAGTCCACCAAAACCGTCGATGCGGCGATGGTGGGCACGGTCATAAACGACACCGACCAGCAGAAAGAGCATGGCGGTGACGGTGCCGTGGTTGAACATCTGCAGCACCGCGCCGTTGATGCCCTGCACGGTCATGGTGGCCATGCCCAGCATGACGTAGCCCATGTGCGAAATAGATGAATAGGCCACGAGCTTCTTCATGTCGGTCTGGGCCATCGCGCACAGCGCGCCGTAAACTATGTTCCAGGTGCCGAGCGCCGCCAGTGCCCAGAACGCCATGTCCTGGGTGGCCAGGGGGAGCATCGGGTAGCAGAAGCGCAGGATCCCGTAAGTGCCCATCTTCAGCAGCACGCCCGCCAGGATGACCGATATGGCTGTGGGCGCTTCCACGTGGGCGTCGGGCAGCCAGGTGTGAAACGGGAAGGCGGGGATCTTGATAGCGAAGCCGATGAACAGCGCCAGCCAGGTCCAGGTCTGGAAGGTCCGCGAGTAGGTACCCGCGTTGTCCATCAAGACCAGCATGTCGAAGGTGTGGGGCTCGTTGTAGAAGTACAGCGCCAGCATGGCGATCATCATCAATACCGAGCCGGCCAGCGTGTACAGGAAAAACTTGATCGCAGCGTACTCGCGCCGCGCACCACCCCAGATTCCGATGAGAAAATACATGGGCAGCAGCATCACTTCCCAGAAAACGTAGAACAGGAAGAAGTCCAGCGCGCAGAACACGCCGGTCATCCCGGCGTCCAGCAGCAGGAAGAGCGCGAAGTAACCCTTCACGCCCTTTTCGATGTTCCAGGAAGCAAGAATGCAGATCGGGCAGAGCAGCGCCGTGAGCAGTATCATGGTCACCGACAAGCCATCGACACCCATGATGTACTGGATGTTGAACGACGGTATCCACTGGGCGCGTTCCATGAACTGCATCGCCTCGGTAGAGCGATCAAAATTCGCGAATAGCCACAGGGCCATCAGCAGCGGCGGTATGGTGAAGCCCAGCGCCGTAAGCCTTATGGCCTTGGTTGCACCGCGCGGCATGCACAGGATAAATGCCATGCCGGCCAACGGTATGAAGGTCATGTATGTGAGGATGTGATCCATCTGGTCTCGCTCCGAATTACTACTCGCTGTGAACTAATGTTCGCCCGAACTACTTCCACGTACCCGCAAACAACACGGCCGCCACCACCACGACGATGACGTAAAGATAAGTATTAAGGCTGCCGGTTTGTACGCGCCGAACCACGCCGCCAAAAGCGTGGATGGCGTCAGCCGTGAGGTTGACCAGGCCGTCGACCACACGGAAATCAAAAGCGCCGCTCAAGGTCGCTCCTATACGCGTGACGCGCGCGCTGCCGTTTACCACCCCGTCGACCACCGTGCGGTCAAACCAGGCAAACAGCGTCGACAGGCCCATGGTGCCCCTGAGGACGGTCGCGCCGTAGAGCTCGTCGACGTAGTACTTGTTGAGAAACACGCGGTGCGGCCAGCCGCCGCCGATGCGCGCCAGCGACTCGGCGCTGAAAACTTTTTTCACGTAGATGAGCCAGGCCAGCAGTATGCCCAGTCCGGCTATGCCCACCGAGGCGGCCATCAGACCGTACTCAAGGGCCAGCGAATGGTGCCCCGTGTGCTCCATGTGCCCGACCACCGGTTCAAGAAAATGGGCAAAGGCATTGCTGCCACCCAGCGCCGCCGGCACGCCCAGGAAACCGGCAAACAGCGAACCCACCGCCAGTATGATCAGCGGCCAGGTCATCCAGCCCGAGGACTCGTGCAGGTGCTCACGGGTGTGCTCATCGGCCCGGCACTCGCCGTAAAACGTCATGAAGACCAGCCGGAACATGTAAAACGCGGTGATGCCCGCGCTCAAGAAACCCATGGCCCAAAGCGCCGGGCTGTGCAGGTAAGCGTTCCACAGGATCTCGTCCTTGGAAAAGAAACCGGCGGTACCCGGTACGCCCGCGATCGCAACGGCGGCGATAAGAAAAGTCCAGAAGGTGCGCGGCATGTAGTGGCGCAGGCCACCCATCTTGCGCATGTCCTGCTCGTGGTGCATCGCGTGGATCACGCTGCCCGCGCCGAGGAACAGGCAGGCCTTGAAAAATGCGTGGGTCACGAGGTGAAAGATACCCGCCGACCAGGCGCCGACGCCCATGGCTATGAACATGTAACCCAGCTGGCTCACGGTCGAATAGGCCAGCACCTTCTTGATGTCGTTCTGGGCTATGCCGATGGTCGCGGCAAAGAACGCGGTGGCCGCCGCTATGATGGCGATGACCTCGAGGGTCGCGGGTGCCATGGCAAACAGAAAACTCAGGCGGCCTATCATGTACACGCCCGCGGTCACCATGGTGGCCGCGTGGATGAGAGCCGACACCGGCGTGGGCCCGGCCATGGCGTCGGGCAACCACACGAACAACGGTATCTGCGCCGACTTGCCCGTGGCACCCACGAACAGGAACAGGGTTATAAGCGTCACTACCGGTACGCCCCACAGCGCCATGCCCTCCAGGCCACCGACCAACGCCGGCAGCTCGCGGAACACCATCGAGGCCTGGCCCGCGGAGTCGAGGCTCCAGAACAGCAGGAATACTCCCAGCAGGAAGCCGAAGTCGCCGATGCGGTTGACTATGAATGCCTTGTTGCCGGCCGTGGTGTTGACGTGGTCCTGGTGCCAGAAACCAATCAGGGCCCAGGAGCACAGCCCAACGCCCTCCCAGCCCACGAACATCAGCAGCAGGCTGTCACCGAGCACCAGCGTCAGCATGGCAAACATGAACAGGTTGAGCAGCGCGAAGAACCTCCACGCGGCCGGCTCCTCGTCCATGTAGCCGTAACTGTAAATGTGAATCAGGCTGCCGATGCCGGTAATGACCAGCGTCATGACGGCCGACAGGGGGTCGAACTGAAAGCCGATGTCGACGTTCAACGAGCCGATGTGTACCCACGGGGCGACCGTGTCGATGACCAGGCGGGAGTGTTCGTCGAAGGCAAGCAGACTGAAGAAGCTGATCACCACCAGGACAAAGCTGGCCAGCGACGAAGCGATGGCGACCGCCGCCACCCCGCCGCGTCCCGCGCGAGCCTGTATGCGCGTGCCCAGCAGAAAGTTTACCGCCGCGCCCAGCAGCGGGATGAGGGGAATCCACCGCAGCAATTGGCTGCTGTGTACAGCCACGTCGGCCACGTGATGGGGGTCAACCATGCTCTGCCTATCCCCTGAGCGACGTCATCTGCGAGACGTCGATAGACCCCGAGCGGCGATAGATGCCGAGCACGATGGCCAGTCCTATGGCCGCCTCGGCAGCGGCCAGCATGATGACAAAAATCGAGAACACCTGCCCGTCAACACCACCCACGCCGTAGCGTGAAAACGCTATGTAGTTGACGTTGGCTGCGTTGAGCACCAGCTCCACGCCCATGAGTATGCCGATGGCGTTGCGCCGCGTGAGCACGCAGTACAGGCCCATGCAGAACAGGGCGGCTCCCACCAGCAGGAAGTGCTGCAGTCCCAGCGCTTCAGGCATCGTCTCTCACCCGGGGTTCAGCTACTTCCTTGCGCGACAGCACGACCGCGCCCACCAGCACCGATAAGAGCACGATCGACGCCACCTCGAAGGGCAGAACGTAGCGTCCGAGCAGCGCATTGCCTATGGACTGGGTGGAGGCGAAGGACTCGTGCGCCACTCCCTCGGCGGGCAGCTTCCACGGCGCCACTTCCAGCGCCGCGATCAGACCGGCAAACATCGCAAGCGCCGCCGCCAGGCCCGGCAGCTTGCCGACACCGCGGTTGGAAACCTTGATGTCCTCGATACGGTGCGTGAGCATGACCGCAAACAGCGTCAGCACGAGGACGCCACCCACGTAGACGAGCACCTGCACGCCGGCCACGAAGTCGGCTTCGAGCATCACGTAGAGGCCGGCAACGCCGAAAAACGAGACCATCAGCGACAGCGCCGAGTAGACGATGTTACCTGAAAAGATCACGCCGCCACCGCCACCCAACGTGAGCGCCGACAGCAGTAGAAAAGCGGCAACAGAAAGATCCGGTCCCTGCATCAGGCAGACTACCCTGTCCCCGATCCAGGATCGGTGGTGCCCGAAGACGACGTGCTTTCTGAAGACGACGTGCTTTCTGAAGATGACGTGGCGCCCGAAGCAGGCTTGGCCGCCGGCTGCGCAAACTCGTCGAGGTAGCGCATGCCCCGTTCGAGCACCGGCATGATTTCGGGATCGTCCTCGCCGGTTTTCTTGGGCTTGTACGCCGCCACCGGAAACTTTACGTAACGCCGCATCATACTCTCGAGAGAATAATCAGAGCCCTCGAACTCGCGGGTGTGATGTATCGACCCCGTGGGGCAGGGCTCGGAACACAGCCCGCAGTACATGCACTTGGCAAGATCGATATCGAAGCGGTTGATCATCAACTGCCGGGTGGCCTTGTCCTTGGTGGCCTCGATGACGATGCACTCGATGGGACAGGCGCGCTCGCAGGCCAGGCAACCCGTGCAGATCTCAAGGTCGACTTCGAGCATGCCGCGATAGCGAAACGGCAGCGTATCCTGCACGCGCGTCTCTATGCGGTCGGGATACTCCACCGTGTAAGGCTTGCGAAAAAAATGTGAGAAAGTGATCGACAGCCCCTCGAAAACGGTGGAGCACGATGCCGTTACGTTCTGCAGCCAGCTTGTTACCGCGCTCATGACGACAGGCCCTGGGACGCGCCCGATGAGAGGCTGGAATAATCAAGCTCGCGTGCACGCTTGAGATGAAACCGAACCTTGAAGGCAAAGCGGATCACAACGCCCACCACCACGGCAAAGGTAGCCATGCGCAGGGTGTGGCTGCCGTTGGGCAGGGCCACCATCAGCGTGGCCGTACCGAACACAGAAAGCATCGCCAGCGGCACCATGTACTTCCAGCACATCGCCATGAGCTGGTCGACGCGGACGCGCGGCAGCGTGGCCCTGAGCCAGATCATGAAGAACACGCAGGCGAACGACTTGCCCATGAACACGCCCGCCTGGGCGAGGTTCATCAGCACCGGGTTGTAAGTGAACTGCGGCAACTGCCAACCGCCCATGTAGAGAGTGGTGACCAGCGCGCCTATGACGTAGAGGTTGCCCCACTCGGCCATGAAGAACAGCGTGGATCGCATGCCGCTGTACTCGGTGGCAAAACCCGCCACGAGTTCGGACTCGGCCTCGGCCAGGTCAAACGGGGTGCGGTTACCCTCGGCCAGCGCGGCCGTAAAAAACAGCCCGAAGCCCAGCAACGTAAAGGGGCTGTGGAACATGTGCCACTGCCACGGCGCGGCACCCTGCGCGCCGATGATGCCCTGCATCGAAAGCGTTCCCGACAGCAACACGGCCGGAAAAATCGACAGGCTCGCGGGAATCTCGTAGCTGATGATCTGTGTCGCGGCCCTTATGCCACCCAGCAACGACCACCTGTTGTTCGACGACCAGCCGGCCATGAGTATGCCCACGACCACCAGCGAGGTAACCGCCGTGACATAGAGAATACCGATGTTGAGATCGGCGATGATGAGGTCACTGGAAAACGGCACGCAGACGAAAGCGGCAATAAAGCCCACCATCACCACGTAGGGCGCAAACCTGAACAGTGGTCGATCGGCCACCGTGGGAATGAGATCTTCCTTGAGAATGTTTTTAACGCCGTCGGCCAGCCACTGCAGGAAGCCGAAGGGCCCCACCCTGTTCGGCCCGACGCGCGACTGTATGCGCGCCCAGATACGACGCTCGGCCCAGGTCACGATGCCGGCAAAGGGCAGCACGAAACCAAAGACCACCACCGAGCCGAACACCGCCATGCCCGCGAGGTAGCCCAGCTGCCGTTCCAGTCCGGCGGCGTCGCCGAGGAAGGTGTCGAGAAACGCCTGCATCAGCGATCCACCTCAGGAGCCACTATGTCCATGCTGGCTATCACCGCCACGAGGTCGGCGATCATCAGTCCGTGGCTCAAGCGGTCAATTATTCCCATGGCCGTGAAAGACCCCGTGCGAATGTGCACCCGGTGCGGGTACTCGCTTCCGTCGCTCGACACGTACCAGCTCTGCTCACCACGCGGGGCTTCGATCTTGACGTGTACGTCGCCCACGGGCGGCTTGAAGTTGCGTGCCACCCTGGCGATCACGGGCCCCTCGGGAATACCCGCGAGTGCCTGTCTAAGAATGCGTATGGACTCCACCATCTCGCGCATGCGCACGATGTAACGGTCCCAGCTGTCGCCGATGCTTCCCATCTCGCCGCTGCCCAGGGGTACGTCGAAGTCAAAATCTTCGTAAACGCTGTAGGGGAGATCACGGCGCACGTCGAAGTCGACGCCCGACCCCCTGAGGTTGGGCCCGACCAGGCCCCAGGCGATGGCCATGTCGGCATCGACCGTGGCCACGTCGGCAAGTCGCTTGACGTAAATCCTGTTGAAACCCAGCAGCTGGTTGAACTCTTCGATGACCGGTTCGAGGTGATCCAGGTAGTGGCTCACCTTCTCGACGAAACCGTGCGGAAGGTCCCAGGCCACGCCACCTATGCGCATGTAGTTAAAGGTCAGGCGCGCGCCGCACAGCTCCTCGATGAGGTCCATGATCATATCGCGCTCGCGTATGGCGTGGGTAAACGGAGTTATCGCGCCCATGTCCATGCCCATGGCGCCGACTCCGAGCAGGTGGCTGCATATGCGGCTGAGCTCGGCTGCGATCACGCGGCAGTACTCGCCGCGCCTCGGCACCTCGATGTCCGCCAGCTGCTCGGCCGCCATGGCCCAGCCCTGGTTGCAGGCCATCGCCGCCACGTAATCCACGCGGTCGGTGTAGGGCATGAAGCCGTGCCAGCCCACCTTCTCGGCTATCTTCTCGATGCTGCGGTGCAGGTAGCCAATGTCGGGTATGGCGCGGCGCATGACCTCGCCATCGGCCTTGACGATAAAACGCAGGACGCCGTGGGTGCTGGGGTGCTGCGGCCCCATGTTGAGCGTCATCTCCTCGGTGGGCAAGCCCTGGGAGTTGTGTACTTCGAGTTCTACCGACACCTGTTTCAGTCCTTCTTCATGGTGAGCAGGCTCTCACGCACGGTGGATATTCCGTGGTAGTCGGGTTGCTCTTCGTAGTCCTTGCGCAGTGGGTAACCCACCCAGTCCTCGGGCAGCAGGATACGGCGAAGGTCGCAGTGTCCGCTGAACTCGACACCGAGCAGGTCAAAGATTTCGCGCTCGAGCCAGTTGGCTGCCGGCCACACGGCTTCTACCGTAGGGATCACCGGGGCCGCACGGTCGGCGTTGACCCTGAGCGTGATCGAGTGCCGCTGCTTGTACGAAAAAAGTGAGTACACGGCCTGTATGCGTTCGAGATCGGGGTAGTCGGCGCCGCTCAAGTTGCTGAGATTGTCGAACTCGAGGCCCTCTTCGTCGCGAAGAAAAGTACACACCGCCTCGATGGCCGAAGCGTCTACTTCGATCGAGGGTTCGAAGGGCCCCGGGGCCAATTCGCCTACCGCGGTGTCGAAACGCCCGCGCAGGGCCGCGTGAATCCCGGTCGAGTCCATTTCAGACCCTTTCGCCTACAGGCCCACCGAGACGGGGCGTGTCCGAGGAACGGGTAATCCACTTTTCCTGCATGATCTTCTTCTGCAGCATAATCAGGCCCTCGGTCAGGGCCTCGGGGCGCGGCGGGCAACCGGGTACGTACACGTCCACCGGTATGACCTTGTCCACGCCGTCGCACACCGAGTAGGCGTACTGAAAGAGGCCTCCGCAGTTCGAGCAACTGCCCATCGACACCACGTACTTGGGGTCGGGCATCTGCTCGTAGAGCACCCTCGTGCGCAGGGCCATCTTCAAGGTCAGGGTGCCGGCTATGATCATCAGGTCTGACACCCGCGGCGTAGCGCGAGGGGCCATTCCGAAGCGGTCGAGGTCGGCTCGCGGACCGCCGGTGTGCATCATTTCGATGGCGCAGCAGGCCAGTCCGAACAGCATGTACCAAAGCGAACTCTTGCGTGTCCAGTTCAATACCTGGTCAACAGTCGATGTCAGCACCATTTCGGGTGCAGAGTTAATCAGTGACATGGCGGCTACCTCCTGGCAGTACAGGCTCGGGCTCGTCACCCTGGGTGACTACACTCTTCAACCAGACCAGGTCTCCCTTGGTCCACACGTAGACCAGGCCGGCGAGCAGTATGGCAACGAAGATCAGTATCTCGACCAAGGCGAACAGACCCCGCCCCTCGGCGACCCAGTCCCCGAAGACAGTGACCACCGGGTATATGAAAGCAACCTCGACGTCGAAGACGATGAAGATAAGCGCGACGAGGTAAAACCTGATGTTGAAGTTGATCCACGAGCTGCCGCTGACCTCTTCGCCGCACTCGTAGGTCGTCAGCTTCTGCTTCTGAGGATTGTGAGGGCGCAGCAACGAGCCCAGCCCCATCATCATGGCGGGCAGAAACAGCCCCAGGGCGACAAAGACAAGGATGTTAGCGTAGTCAAAAAGCATGGAAATATGCGGGGGTTATCGCAAAAGCAGTACCGCCCTCCCCATCGGTTGTCAAACCGCATCAGTTAAGCAACAGGCGTGCTAAGGCCCAATAGAGTTAAGCAATACTTCTACTCATTATTGCCTGCCCCCCCCCTTGATCGGCAGCACGTTGAGTTGCCCCGTAAGATCGTTGATAGCCACGTAAACGTCGGTGCGAAAAACCTCGCGGACAGTCGCGTAACTGAGCACCTCGGCCGGTGCCCCGACCGCGTGCAGGCGGCCCTTATTGAGCAGGGCAACCGTCGGAAAGTACAGCGCGGCCAGGTTGAGGTCGTGCAACACCGAGACCACGGCCGTACCGCGCGACGTGTTGAGCTCCTCGAGCAGGTCGTAGAGCCGGGTCTGCTCGCGTATGTCGAGAAAGGCGCCAGGCTCGTCGAGCAACAGCAGCTCGGGCTGCTGGGCCAGCGCCCGGGCCACCGAAACGCGCTGCCGCTCGCCACTCGACAGCGAATCAAAAACACGCCCACCCAGGTGGTCGGTGCCCGTGGCCCGCATGGCCTCGTGGGCCACCGCGAGGTCTTCTTCGCTTTCCAGCGACAGCCCCTCGAGATAGGGCGCGCGCCCCATGAGCACCACCTCGATGACCGAGTAAGGAAAACCCAGCGCAGGCTGCTGGCCAACCAGCGCCACCTTACGGGCCAGCTCCCCTCGCGAAGCCACGCTGGTGCTGCTTCCGCAACAACCCACCTGGCCACTGTCGGGCAGCAGCAGGCCCGCCGCCAGGCGCAGCAAGGTGGTCTTGCCCGAACCGTTGGGCCCCACCACGGCCAGCATCCCACCCCGCTCTACCTGCAGCGACACCTCTGACACCCGTCCGCCGCCGTCGCCTCCCGAAGGATAGGCGTAGTTGACGCCAGCGAGCGTGAGCACCGCCGGGCTGCCATCTGAAGCGTGGCTCATGGTCCGTCCTCCGCCCGCGCCCGGCCGTGGCGCCTGAGCAGGTAGAGAAAAAACGGGCCGCCGGTCATCGCCGTTATGGCCCCCACCGGCAGTTCGACAGGAGCCAGCGCCCAGCGGGCAATCGTGTCCGACGCCACCAGGAAAGCGGCCCCTCCCAATACCGAGGCGGGCAACAGCAGGCGATTGTCGCTGCCGAGCAAGCGGCGCAGGAGATGGGGAACCACCAGTCCCACGAAGGTAATCACGCCGGTCAAGGCCACCGACGCCCCCACCACCAGGGCCGAGGCGGCAAACACTGTGGCCCGGCAGCGGCCGGCGTCAAAACCAAGGCTCGCCGCCGTGTCGTCGCCCAGCCCCGCGAGGTTGAGCGAGCGAGCCTGCCCCATGAGCATGACTATTCCCACGGCAAACAACGACCCCGCAAGCGCCAGCGCCGGCCAGGGCTGCACCGACACTCCGCCCATCATCCAGAACACTATCGAGCGAGTGCGCGACGCGTCGGCCAGGGCGTTGACCAGGAGTATCAGCGAAGCGCAGAAGGTGTTGAAGACCACGCCCACGAGAATCTGCGTGTAGGGATCGAGGCGGCCGTTGACCAACGACGCACGGTAGACGAAGGCAGCGGCCGCGCCGGCGCCCACGAAAGCGAACAGCGGCACTCCCGCAGTAGAGGCCCAGGCCGGCATCCAGGCCAGTGCCAGGACCGCAGCCAGCGCCGCGCCGCCCGAGACACCTATGATGTCGGGACTGGCCAAAGGGTTGCGCAGGGCCGGTTGCAGGGCCGCCCCCGAGGCGGCAAGACCGGCACCCACCATGGCCGCCAGCGCCACCCGGGGCAGCCGGAGCTTCCAGAAAATCGTGTCGTCGGGACCCACTCCCGCCATTACCGCGCCCAGGTCGAGCTCTACGCTGCCCACGAGCAGGGCCAACACCGCGCAGGCCAGCGCCACCGCGGCGCAGAGGGCCAAGCCCCAGCGCCTGCGCGAGCCCGTGAGCCTGGCAGCGGTGTTCACGGCCGCTCACCCGCTTCTGACGTGGGGTCTTGGACTGCCGGAACAGCCCGCGCTGGGTGGATGTAATCGGCCACCACTTGCGCCGCGCGGCCAACGCGCGGGCCGGGCCTGAGCAGCAGGTCGCCGGCGCTCGCGTGCACGCGTCGCTTGACCAGTGCCGGCATCGGCGGCCAGCCGCTCCACCTCGCCAGGGGGTCACCGCTGGACGCTTCGCTGCCCATGCCGACGTCAAACAACACCTCGGGTGCCGAGGCCACGAGGAACTCTGGATCGACCACCGGCCACGCGCCGCCGGCCTCGTCAGCCACGTTGCGAGCGCCGGCGATGTTGAGCAACTCGCCGAGATAACCCGCCGGCCCGGCAAGAACCAATGGCCTGTGGCCTACGACCAGCGCCACCGGCGGCCGCGGCAGGCCGGCCACGCGCGCGCGGACTGCTTCGAGCTCGGCATCGATCGCGTCCACCACCTTGCGGCCCTCGTCCGACCGGCCAACGGCCGCGGCCACCTGCAGTATGGCCGCGCTCAACTGTTCAAGTGTAGCGTCGCGCACAACCAGCACCCGTATCCCCGCCGCCTTGATGGCGTTGACTCCCGATTGGTTTCCAGGACTGGGTGAAGTGATCACCAGGTCGGGCTGCAGCGACACCACCCGCTCTATCACCGGGGCGAGAAAACCACCCACCCTCGGCAGGGCCGCCACCCGCGCGGGGTAGTCGCACTGGTTGGACACGCCCACCACCAGGTCGCCGGCCCCCAGCGCAAACAGGGTCTCGGTCACCGACGGCACCAGCGACACCACCCGCTCGGGCAGCTCTGCCGCTGGCTCGCTGGCCGACGATTGGCCGGCAGCACTGGCCAGGGGGGGCACGACACCAAGGATGACTAGTAAAACAACGGCTTTACCCACTCGGCGCAGAAAAGTTTCCTTATCCGACGGCGAGATTGAATGAACCCGGCGGGGGCCCGTCAACTGTACTGAGAGCCGCGAACGAGACGGCCATAGCTGAGCAGCAAGGGTAAAGGTTTTCTCCTCCTTTTCTTTCCCTTGGCCCACAGCCGGGTAGCGCACCCCCCTGCGTTGCCCGGCTTTTTTTGTGGCTGCTGTACCTATACCTGCCGGCAGCCGACCCCAGGCCCGGCCACCGCAGAACAGCGCTGCCTCAGAAACCGGCAACGGACGCCAGCGCGCGCAGGCTGGATCCCAACAGGGGCGACGGCAACAGGCCGATTAAAACGACCGCCACCGCGGCCAGCAGGACCGAGACGGTGAGTGCCGGCCGCGCAGGCAATACCCGGGAGGCAGCCGAAGCGCCACCGGCAGCCACAGAATCGGCATCGTCAAAATACATGGCGCGGATAACGCCGAGATAGTAGGCCGCCGACAAAGCACTGTTGAGCACGGCCACCACCACCAGGGTATAGAAGCCGGCGTCGAGCACCGCGCCGAACAGCGACACCTTGGCCACGAAACCACCCAGGGGAGGAATCCCGGTGAGCGACAGCATGCACACTGTCATGGCCAGGGCGGCAAGCGGACGTGCTCTTCCAAGGCCGGCGAGGTCCGAAATATTTTCGGCTGGCCGCCCGCGGTCGGCCAGCGACATCATCACCGCGAAGGCGCCCAGGTTCATCGCAGCGTAAGCGGCGAGATAGAAGAGCAGCGCCGCGGCGGCCTCGCTCGTGCCCGCCACCACGGCCATCGCCAGGTAACCGGTGTGGGCCACCGACGAGAAGGCCAGCATGCGCTTGAGACTGCGTTGCCTGAGCGCGGCCAGGTTGCCCACGGTCATCGTGGCCGCGGCGGCCACCCACAGCGGGGTCTGCAGTTCAACCGCGACCCAGGGCATGGCCAGCAGCACCGACCTGAGCAGCGCGGCAAAGGCGGCAGCCTTGACCACTGTGGCCATGAAGGCGGTCACCGGGCTGGGAGCGCCCTCGTACACGTCGGGAGCCCAGAGATGAAAGGGAACCACGGCTATCTTGAAACCAAAGCCCACCAGCAGCAGGGACGCGCCGAGCCGGGTGACGGCCGACGTTCCGCCCTCGCCCGCGAGTCCGGCCATCGCCGCTAGATCGGTACTGCCGGCCTGGCTGTAAAGCAGGGCGATGCCGTAGAGCATGAAGGCCGAGGCAAAGGCCCCCAGGAGAAAATACTTGAGCGAGGCTTCGTTCGATCGCCTGCGCGCCTTGGCCATACCCGCGAGCACGTAGACCGCGATCGACATCGTCTCCAGGCCGAGAAACATGACCACGAGATCGGTAGCAGCTGCCATAACCATGCCGCCGGCCACGGCAAACACCAGCAGCGGGTAGTACTCTCCCCTGGTCACGCCGTTGACCTCCAGCGTGTCCAGCGACATGAGCACCGACAAGGCCGCCACGATGCACAACAAGCCGTTGCACCAGCCGGTGAAACCGTCGAGCGCTATCGGTCCAAAGTAAACCGCCTCGATGGGCGCCCTGCCCAGCACGGCTATCACCAGCAGGGCCGCTATCGTCAACCAACCCACGCCACGACGCGACTGGTAGGGCCAGAACATTTCGGCGATGAGCAACAGCACCGCGGCGCCGAAGGCAGAGAGCAGCGGCATGACGGCGGCGTAGTCTGCGCCGGGGGGCAAGAGAGTGAGGGGCAAGGGATTCACCTGCTCACCTCCGCCCGCGCTGTATCCACGGGCGTGATGCCCGCGCGCTCAAGGGTGAGCTCTACCGAGGCCTCCATGGTCTTCAGGAACGGCCGCGGGTACACGCCCATCAGCACGATAAGCGCCAGCAGTGGCACCAGTATGACCAGCTCGCGCCGGTTGAGGTCCGAAATCTCGAGGTTCTCGGCCTTGTCGACTTCGCCGAACATCACCCGCTGGAACATCCACAACATGTAAACAGCTCCAAGCACCACGCCGCTGCTGGCCAGGATGGCCAGCACGGGGCTGGCCTTGAAGGCACCGAGCAGGATGAGGAACTCGCCCACGAAACCGTTGAGGCCCGGCAGGCCGATGGACGACAGCGTGACCACGAGCAGAAAGAACGCGTAGAGCGGAACCTGCTTCCACAACCCGCCAAAGTCGGCTATCAGGCGCGTTTGGCGGCGCTCGTAAAGAACGCCCACGAGCAGGAACAACGCTCCGGTGGAGATGCCGTGGCTGATCATCTGGTATACGGCGCCTTCTACACCCACGACGTTAAGCGAAGACAAGCCCAGCATGACAAAACCCAGGTGACTCACCGACGAGTAGGCGACCAGCTTTTTCATGTCCGGCTGCACCATGGCAACCAGCGCGCCGTAGATGATGCCCACCACCGCCAGCGCGCCGATAATCGGCATGGCCACTCCCAGCACGTCGGGACATATGGGCATGGCCAGGCGCAGAAACCCGTAGGTGCCCATCTTGAGAAGCACGCCGGCCAATATCACCGAGCCGCCGGTGGGCGCCTCGACGTGAGCGTCGGGCAGCCAGGTGTGCAGCGGCCACATGGGAACCTTGATGGCGAACGACAAGCCCATGGCTGCAAAGCACCAGGCCTGGGCGCTGCGCGTGAGCTCGAGATCGTAGAGGTCGGTCATCGCGTAGCTCGGGGCGCCGGTGGCACCCGCGTGGGCCAGGCCCAGCCAGACCAGCGCCACCAGCATGGGCAGGCTGCCCACCATGGTGAACAACACGAACTTCATGCTCGCGTAGACCCTGCGCCGGCCTCCCCAGATGCCGATGAGCAGGAACATGGGCACCAGCATCAGCTCCCAAAAAACGTAGAAGACCAGCACGTCGGTGGCCACGAGCGTTCCCAGCATGGCCGACTCGAGCAGCAGCACGTTCACCAGGTAGCCCTTCTGCCGCTTGTTGATCGAGGTGGCCGAGTTGAGCACTACCAGCGGGGTCAGGAAGACCGTGAGGAGCACCAGCAACAGCGAGATACCGTCGAGCCCCAGCGACCAGGTGACGCCCATCTCCGGTATCCAGGCAGCCTGCTCGGTGAACTGGAACTCGCCGGTACTAGAATCAAAAAGCGCCGCGATCCGCAGTGCCACGGCAAAAACAGCCAGCGACGCGGTCAGGGCAATCGCGCGCATGCTCCTCACCGCGCCCGGTCCCGCCAGGGCCACCAGCGCGGCACCCACAACGGGCACGGCTATCAACAGGCTGAGCAGCTGCTGGTCCATCGGTCAGCCGCCCCCGCCCAGAAGCACCGCCGCCACCAGCGCCAGCGCGCCGGCCAGCAGGCTCAATGCATAGTGCTGCACGCTGCCGCTGTTCCAGCGGCGCCAGATTTCGGCCAACACGCCGGCCGTCATCGCCACGCCGTCGGCAAAGCGATCGATCAGGCCCACGTCAACGCCCTTCCACAGGAACTCCGCACCGCGACCTACAGGCCGCACCACCAGTCGCTCGTAGGCCTCGTCCACACGCCACGCAGAGGCCATCCACTGCCAGGCCCTGCCGAGTGCGCCGCGCACGACAACGTCGGCGTCGGGACCGGCGGCGTACAACTTCCACGCAAACCCCATCGACCCCAGCACCACCGTGGTCGACACCAGCATGAGCAACCACTCCACGGCCACCGACAGGTGCAGCGCGTGCCCGGCGTGAGCGGCAGACGAAACCGACGGGGCCAGGAAAGAACCCAGCGCGTCGTGGCCGCCAAGCGCGTGGGGCACACCCAGGTAACCACCCACAACCGACAACACGGCCAGCACGATGAGCGGAACCGTCATCGACCAAGGGCTCTCGTGGGCCTGCTCTCCGCGCTCGCGATCACCGCGGAAGGAGTCGAAGAAAACCAGGCGCAACAGGCGGGTCATGTAGAACGCCGTCAGCGCAGCGCCGGCAAGCCCGATCAACCACAAGCCGTAGTGACCACCGGCGAAGGTCGCGGCGAGGATCGCGTCCTTGGAAAAGAAACCCGCCAGCCCGGGCACACCGGCGATGGCCAGGGTGGCCACCGCGAAGGTAGCCCAGGTCACAGGTGTCTTGGCCCTCAACCCACCCATCTTACGGATGTCCTGCTCCTCGTGCAGCGCGTGGATGACGCTGCCCGCGCCGAGAAACAGCAAGCCCTTGAAGAAGGCGTGCGTCATGACGTGGAACACCGCCGCGCCGAAGGCACCCACGCCCAGGGCCATGAACATGTAGCCCAGCTGGCTCACCGTCGAGTAGGCCAGGACTTTCTTGATGTCGTTCTGCACCACGCCCACGGTCGCGGCCATCAGGGCCGTGATGGCGCCCACCCAGGCGATCACCGTCATCGCCGCGGGCGCTGCCTCGAACAGACCGTTGAGCCGCGCCACCATGTATACGCCGGCCGTCACCATGGTGGCGGCGTGTATGAGAGCCGACACCGGCGTGGGGCCGGCCATGGCGTCGGGCAGCCAGACAAACAACGGTATTTGAGCCGACTTGCCCGTGGCACCAACGAACAGCAGCAGGGCCGCGGCCGTCACGAGGCCGGGCGAAAGCCCGGGGGCAGCGGCATTGATATCGGCAAACCTCAACGACGAACCGCCCAGGTCGGAAGCGCCCGGTGCCAGCGCCCAGAACAACAGGAAGGTACCAAGCACGAAAGCCGCGTCGCCCACGCGGTTGACCACGAAGGCCTTCTTACCAGCCGACGCCTTGGCCGTATCGGTGTACCAGAAGCCGATCAGCAGGTAGCTGCACAGGCCCACGCCTTCCCAGCCCACGAACATCAGCACCAGGTTGTCGGCCATCACCAGCACCAGCATGGCCGAGGTAAACAGGTTCAGGTAAGCGAAGAATCTCGCGTAGTCGTCGTCGTGGGCCATGTAGCCGGTGGAGTACACGTGGATCAGAAATCCCACCCCGGTGATGACCAGGCACATGACCACGCTGAGCGAGTCGAGCACTAAACGGACGTCGATGTTGAAGCCCGCCACCGCGATCCAGCGATAAACGTCGTCGGCCAGCACCGCGCCCTCGGGCGCCGACACCAGCGCCGAGAAGGCGCGCAAGGCCAGCAGGAAACTCACACCAACCACCGAGCAGGCCAGCACGCCGGTGGCCCTGCGACCCACGCGGTAGCCCACCGCCACGTGCAGCACGGCTCCCAACAGCGGCAGCAGCGGTATCCACCTGAGCCAGCTTTCGGCGCTTACCACTTGAGCAACGATATCTCCCCGGCGTCCATGGTCTGCCGGTTACGGAACATGGCCAGGATGACGGCCAGGCCCACGGCTGCCTCGGCGGCTGCCAGCGTCATCACAAAAAACACGATCACCTGCCCCTCCATGGTGCCCAGCCCGCGGGCCACGGCCACGAAGGCGAGGTTGGCGGCGTTGAGCATGAGCTCGACCGACATGAAGATGACGACAATATTACGGCGCGTGGCAACGCCCGCCGCGCCGATAAAAAACAGCGCCGCGCTCAGGGCCAGGAAGTGAGCAGGGCCGACCACCTCAGGCGTCCTCTCCGTTTTCTGCCAACGGGGCTTCAGCGACCGGCTCGCGCTGGGCCAGGACCACCGCGCCCACCACCGCCACCAGCAACAGCATCGAGGTCAGCTCAAACGCCACCAGGTAGTCGGTAAAGAGCATCCGCGCCAGGGCCCGGGTGCCACCGAAGCCCTCGGCCAGCACGGCGCCCGCGCCCGCTCCCCCTGAAACAGCGCCGGCATCGCCCATAAGCACAATTGCCACGCCCGCCGCCAGCGTGGCAGCTACCGCGTAGGCAACGATGCGCAGCAGGGGATGGGCAGGCTCGTCGGGATCACCCTTGAGGTTGAGCAGCGTGATGACGAACAGGAACAACACCATCACCGCGCCCGCGTAAACTATGATCTGCAGCGCGGCCACGAGATGAGCCTCGAGGATTACGTAGAACACCGCCAGCATGAACAGCGTCATGACCAGGAACAACGCGCTGTGCACCGGGTTGGGACGGGTGATCACACCCAGCGCGCAGAGCACGGTGACGGCGGCCATCAGGTAGAAGACCAACTCGCTCACACGAGCCCCTCCTTGAACAAGACGATGACGGCCGTGACCAGCAGGTTGGCAAGCGCCAGCGGTAGCATGCCCTTCCAGCCGAGATTCATCAGCTGGTCCCAGCGCAGGCGGGGTACGGTCCAGCGCACGAGAAACTGCAGCCAGCAGAAAAACACGACCTTGAAGGTGAAGGCTGTCACCTGCATCAACGTTACCGCCAGCGGCGAGACCGC
Source organism: uncultured Binatia bacterium (SeqCode) (assembly GCA_963579235.1). Lineage (GTDB taxonomy): Bacteria > Desulfobacterota > Binatia > UBA1149 > UBA1149 > UBA1149. The sequence continues at coordinate 9,834 of CAUZFM010000019.1, read as the reverse complement.
TATGAGATCGAGGCCGGGAAAATTCCAGCCCGCGCTACCGAGCCACGGTACCTGCCAGCCGCCGAAGAACAGGGCCGTGACCAGGCCGGCCACCAGCACCACCTCGGCAAAGTCGGCCAGCATGAAGGCGGCCTGCTTGCCGCCGGAGTACTCGGTGAAGTACCCAGCGATGAGCTCCGACTCGGCCTCGGGAAGATCAAAGGGTACGCGCTTGGTCTCGGCCATGCCCGCGACGAACACGATGATGAAGGCCAGCGGCTGGGTAAACACGCCCCAGGCGGGGAGAAAACCGAAGAGAAGTTCGCCCTGGGCGCGGGCTATTTCCTGCAGGTCGAGCGTGCCCCACCACAGCACGCTGCTCACGAGCGCCAGTCCCATGGCAACCTCGTAGCTGATCATCTGCGCTGTACCTCGCACGCTGCCCAGCAGCGCCCAGCGGTTGTTGGACGCCCAGCCGGCGAGCACCACGCCGTAGACGCCCATCGAAGCGGTGGCCAGAATGTAGAGCAGGCCCACGTCGAGACTCACGGCCTGTAGGTTGACCACCCGCGTGCCGATGGTCAGCGTGTCGCCGAAAGGTATGGCGGCAAAAGCTATCATGGCCGGAAACAGCGCCATGAACGGGGCCACCGAGTGCACCACGCGGTCGGCCGACTCGGGGCGGAAGTCTTCCTTGCTGAAGAGCTTGAGCGGGTCGGCGACGGCGGTGTTGAGAATGCCTAGGTTGAAGGGCAACAAGCCGCCGAAGATGTTGGCGCGGTTGGCACCCACGCGGTTCTGTATCAGGGCGCTACCCTTGCGTTCAAGCCACAACAGGAACAGCGACAGCTGAAGCACCATCACCAGCACGAGCAGGGATTTCAGTCCGCCTTCTATCCACTCAGCCATCGGACTCGCCCCTCTTGAGCTGCCCTATGAGCTCGAGAGCACGGGGCACGTCGAGCCTGGCCACGTAGCGCCCCGCGTCCACCTGCAGCACCGGCGCCAGCTCGCAGGCCCCGAGGCACTCGGCGCGGTCGAGAGTGAAGCGCCCGTCCCGGGTGGTCTGCCCGGGTTCCACGCCGAGCTCGCGGGCCATGGCGGCCAGCACTTTCTCAGCACCCTTGAGGCGACACGACACGTTGGTACACAGCTCAAGCCGGCAACCCATATCGCGCCGTCGGTACATGGTGTAAAACGACACCACGCCCTCCACCCAGGCCACGGGCAGTTCGAGTAAGCTGGCTACGTATGCCTGCGTGGCGGGGCTTATCCAGCCGAATTCTTCCTGGGCCAGCCACAGCACCGGCATGAGAGCCGCGCGACGCTCGGGATAACTCGCCACGATTTTTTCAAAGCGCAGCAGCGCTTCATCGCTGAACACAGGGGACTCCTCTTCTTTGCCTGCCTGTTGGCCCATCTAGTTACCGGTCGCCGGGCACAGGCCTCAGCGATCGCACTCCCCGCCGATCATGTTCACCATGCCGAACACCGCCACGAGGTCTGACAGCTTGGCCCCGGTCACCATGCTCTCCAGCGCGGCCACCGAGTAGAAGCAGGGCGGGCGCACCCTCACGCGGTAGGGTCGGCCGCTGCCGTCGCTGACCAGGAAAAAGCCCAGTTCACCGTTGGCACCTTCTCCCGCGAAGTAGACCTCGCCCTCGGGAATGCGCACACCCTCGATGACGAGCTTGAACTGGTTCATCAACCCCTCGATAGAGCCGTAGACTTTTTCCTTGGGGGGCAGCACCAGCTTTGGGTCGTCTATGCACCATGGGCCGCCAGGCATACGCTCGATACACTGCTCGACCATCTTGATGGACTGGAAGATCTCCTCGAAACGCACGTTGAAGCGATCAAAGTTGTCGCCCTTGCTGCCCACCGGCACGTCGAAGTCGAGTTCGTCGTAAACCATGTAGGGCTCGTCGCGGCGAAGATCGCTGGCCAGGCCGCAGGCCCGCAGCATGGGGCCGGTGACGCCCATGTCGAGGGCGCGCTCCAGCTCGAGCACGCCGACGCCGGCCATGCGGTCGAGGAAAATGCGATTGCTCTCCAGCAGTGTCTCACAATCGACCATCACCCTTTTTACGTGTTCGAGGGCCGGGCCTATTTCTTCAAAAAACTGTTCGTCCAGATCACGGGCCAGTCCGCCCACCCTGCCGTAGCTCGCGGTCACGCGCGCCCCGGTGGCGGTAGAAGTAAGGTTGTAGAGCCGCTCGCGGGCTTCGTTCATGTAGAACCCGACGGTGATAGCTCCCAGCTCCGTGGCCCCCATACCCAGCGCGGTAAGGTGATCGGCTATGCGTGAAACCTCCGACAACAGGGTGCGTATCCACGAACAGCGCGCCGGCACCGTTATACCCGCGAGACGTTCGACCGCCTCTACGAAAATAAAGTTGTTGATCAACGGCGACGCGTAGTTCAAGCGATCGGTGTAAGGAATAACCTGGTTCCAGGTTCCCTGCTCACACATCTTTTCAAAACCGCGGTGAAGGTAGCCGATCTCGGTCTCGCAGGCACGGATAGTCTCGCCGTCCAGGCGGAGATTAAACTTGAGGGTGCCGTGCGTCGCCGGGTGCGACGGCCCCATCTGTATTTCCATTTCCTCGGTAAGAGGATCGGGCGCCATCGCGCCATGGATATCGGCCCGGTTATCAGTCACGTCGGGTTACCAGTGCCGGGCCAGGGGTTGGCGATAGGGTCGCGTTCTTCAACCAGCGGCTGCCGCTTGTTGTAGGGATAGTCCTTGCGAAGCGGGTAGCCCTCGAACTCTTCGTACATCAGTATGCGCCTGAGGTCGGGGTGGCCGGTGAAGCGCAGGCCGAACATGTCCCAGGCTTCACGCTCGGCCCAGTTGGCCGAACCCCACAGCGGGGTGGCCGAAGCCAGCCTCCAGGGTTCGCCCGCCAGGCGAGTCTTTACCATCAGCCGGCGGCCGGCAGCCATACTGCGCAACTGGTACACCACCTCGATGACACCCTCGGTGGCCACGCGGTCAACGGCCGTCAGGTCAACCAGCACGTTGTAGTCCTGGCCGGGGTCCTGCTTAAGAAAACGAAGAACAGCCAGCAGCTGCTCGGGCTCGACCACGAGCACCGTGCCACTGGCGCACTCGTATTGCTCGGCCCCGCAACCGGGCACTGCAGCGGCTACCTGCGCGCTCAGCTCCACTCGAAAGCCCCCTTGCGCCAGGAGTACACAAAGCCCACTCCCAGCACGCCCACGAACATCAGCATCTCGATGAAGCCGAACAAGCCGAGCTCACGAAAAATAACTGCCCAGGGGTAAAGAAACACGACCTCGATATCAAAAACGATAAAGAGAATCGCCACGATGTAGAACCGTATCGAGAACCTGACCCAGGCCGGGCCGGTGGGCTCGTTGCCGCACTCGAACGACTCGTCCTTTACGCGGCTGTGACTGCGCGGACCCAGGAAAGAGTTGATCGTCACCATCACGCCGACGATGACCGCCGCGAGAGCAAAAGTGACAAGAACAGGAATATACTGGGACATCAGCTGCCGCAGGCCTGCCGCGCCATGCAAAAGGGCCTCGGCACGCGCCCACTGAACGCCGATTTATTGCCACCGCGGGGCGGCAAGTCAACGTGAAGGCGCAAGCATTACTGCTGCTTCAACAGGGTATTTGATCAGCTGAAGACAGCGGCCGGCTGACAGCCTCGCCGGCCCGGGCAGCCCCGGGGCGCGGGCCGGCGAGAATCGCTCAGGCCACGTTGAGGTCGCGGCGCGGGACGTCGCGCACCAGCACATCGCCGCCGCCCTCGCCGAAGCTGTGACGCTTCATGCGCTCGAGCCCCTCGCGGACTTCCCTGCGGGTCATCAGGATGCCGTAGGACCCGAGTATCTGCTTGACGATGTCGTAGTGGTTCTCGATCGACTGCGTCACCGAGGTGTAGCCGTGCCGGCCAGCACGCGGCCCTTCCCAGAAAGCCACCGGGTTCATCGAAAAGAAATGCGTGTCCGACTCGGTGGGTTCGATCACGATGATGTCACCCTGGAAGTTGGGGTCGTCCTGGTAGGCGCGCAGTCCGTACTGGATACGCGAGTGTAGCAGGGTGCGGAACACCTGGTTTATGACCGTGCCCACACCCTGGTCGGCCAGTGGGGTTCCCTCGGTCACAAAGGTTCCGCGGTCAGCGTCGTAGCGATGCGTCACGCGGTTGGAGAACGGCCTGAAAGGGTTGTAGCAGATGATGAGATCGGCGCCGTGCTCCATGGCCACGTCGATGTTGGCCGTCCGGCGTACGCCGCCGTCCACGTAGTCAACGCCGTTGATGCGCGCCGGCTTGTAGAAAACAGGAAGCGCGGTCGAAGCCTGTATGGCCTCGGACACCGTGACCGAGCAATCCTCGTCGTGGCCGAACACCACGCGCTCGGCGGTGTCGAGGTTCATGGCCGATATGTATAGATCCTTGCCCGTGTAGCGCTGCAGGCTGCGAAACTCGTTCGGAAAACCATTGTTCTCCATGTTGTGACGCATGTAGCGCTCGATGCCGTTGTTGGTGAACACGCCCGAGGGCAGGTAGTCGGTGGGAAACGGAATGCGGCGGGCGAACAGCGCGCGGGCTATCGGCATGGCCACGTCCTGCAGCGAGCTGAGCGAGGGGTAGCGGGCAAACACGCCCAACGCCGGCCTGACTTCTTCGACCAGGTCGGGGGCCTGCGAAAACATGTCCACGACTATGCCCGGCAGGTAAGTCATCAGGTCGAGCACGTACTCAACGGGCTTGCCTACCCAGTCGCCGCCGTCTACCCCGTAAAAATCGCCGGGCCGAAACCGTGAAAACTGCACCGATGACCCGTCGAGTGCCCGTAACATTTCGGAGGGCGGTACGCCGGCGGCCAGTGGCGCGGCCAGCAGCGCGCCCGCGCTCAGGCCGACATAGAGATCGAAGTCGGTGGTCTTGCAGTTGATGAGGAAGTCGTCGAGAGCCTTGATGCCACCCAGTTTGAAAGCCCCGCCGGTGACCGCACCACCAGCGAGCACCAACGCCACCTTGGCGTCCTTCTTGCGAACCGAGAGGTCGCTCTTCTGTACTATGCTGATACCCAAGTCAGTTCTCCGCCGCCCGCTCGCCACCGATAGAACCCAGTCGGCCCGCTGCCTGCCCAGCCAGGGCCAGCTCGGCCAACTCCAGCTCTTCGGGCGTTCCGACCGTGAGCCAACGCCCTTTAAAAATGTACCCGAAAACGCGCTCGCCGGCCACGACCATGCGTGGGTAAGTTTGCCTGGTGATAGAAAACACGCCGCCCGCGGGCATAAAATCAAACACCTCCGGTTCCAGTACCTGCACACCGGTGTACATCCAGGGCTCCAGCACTCCTTCGACCGAGGGGTCGCGGGAGTCAAGAAACCCGCGCACGCGGCCCTCGCCGTCGGTGCGGATGACACCGAACTGGTCCATGTCGGCGTCCTTGCGCAACACCAGCGTGGCCAGGGCTTGGTGCTGCTCGTGGAAGCGAAGCACCTCGGCGAGTTCCACGTCCACTATGGTGTCAGCGTTGATCGTCACGAACGCGCCTTCGCCCAGCATGGGACGCACGCGCAGAATTCCACCGCCACTGTCGAGCAGGGGGTGCTCCTCGCTGTAGCGAATACGCGCGCCGCGATCCGAGCCGTCGCCGAGGTGGCCGCGTATCTGTTCGCCGAAGTGGTGAAGGTTTATAACCACGTCGGTTATACCGGCCGCCAGCAAGGTGTCGAGCGCGTAATCAACCAGGGGACGGCCCGCGACCGGGACCATGGCCTTGGGCGTATTGTCGGTCAACGGCCGCAAGCGCGTACCAAGTCCGGCCGCCAGTATCATGCCTGTCACGTGGGCACCTTTTCACGCACCTGTTCGTCCAGCAACCGACGGGTTACCGGCAGGCCTTCGACGCGAGCAGCAAAGCGCCGCGCGGTAGCCACCACGCCGGGCAGCATGCGGGCGTAGGCCGGCTTGCCCTTCACCGTGGCCAGGTAGTTGAACCTGCCGACCACCTTGAGCACCCGCTGCAAAGCCAGCCACTCGTACTGCTCAACCACCTGGTCGAAGGACAAGCCGACGGCAGAATCTGCCAGCGAGTGCCAACGAGCGAGAAGCTCGCTCTCCATTTCGGGCTGCAGCAGGGTAGGGGTCACGCGGTCGGTCAACAGCGAGGCCACGTCGTAGAGCGAGGGCGCCATCAGCGCGTCCTGGAAATCGATCAGGCGAATGCACAGGTCGTCGTCACCGCTTCCCTGCACCATCAGGTTCCAAGCGTGGTAGTCGCGATGACAGAACACGCGCGGCAGGGCCGCCAGCCTGTCCACGACAAGGCCCAGCTCGGCCCGGCACTCATCGATGCCGCTCGCCGCAGCAGGCAATAGCCCGTACTCGAGAAAGTGATCGACTTCCCAGGTGAACAGCTCGTGGTCAAAGGCCTGGCCGAAGGCGTAGCAGCCACTGCCGTCGTCGATGCAGTCGTGTTGCAGGGCCGCGAGCAGCTCCAGCGCAGCGGCGAACAACGCCACCGGGTCAGCGCCGTCCAGAACCGCAGCGTCCCACAAGGCAGTGTCGCCCAGGTCTTCGAGCAGTAGCAGGTCGTTGGCATCCGAAACCGCGTAGAGCCGCGGAACCGCGGCACAGGAGCGGGCCATGAATCGCAGCACGTTGACAAAAGGCAGCTCGTCGGGACCGCCCTCGGCAAAAACGCCCAGCTCGTCGGATGACATGGCCACGCCCGCGTCCTGCAGTATCATCAGCACCACCGACGAGGGGCAGCTGTCTCCCCCTTGTTGGCTGCCCGACAGTGAAACCCTGGCGTAAACACGCGAAGAGGCGTCACCAGCGACCTCGGCCAGGGACTCGCACCGGGAACCGGGCCACAGGTCGGCGATGGTGGCGTCGAGCCACGTTTCTATGCGCAGGTCTCTCAACCCTTCCGCCGGCCCGGCGCCAACAGCGTGCCCCTGTAGTTGGCTCCCGGGCTTATCCTGCCCAGTACCCGCGCGCCGGCGGCCCCGGTGACGGCCGGCAGGCCCGCCGCGCGGCCTTCGACCAGGCAGAAGCCGAGCAGCGCAAAAGCCTGGGCCTCGAGCATGAGGGGGTCCGCGCCACACCCTGCTACCGACTTCACCTGCGAAGAAGGAAAAGCCTCGGTTATCATCGCCACCAGCGAGGGATTCAGTACGCCGCCGCCGCAGAGCAACAATTCGCGCGGATCGGGCATGCCCATGCGCGACAGGCTTCGCCGCATGGCTACCGCCGTGGCCATGGTCGCGCTGGCCACGATGTCGTCGTCGGCGAGGCCACGCTGGCGGCCCGACTCCACCAGTCCGGCCGCCAGGTGCCGCCCGAACTCTTCCCTGCCGGTGGAGGCCGGTAGTTTCCTTCGAAAGAAAGGCGCCCGCATTACCTGCGCCACCAGCTCCCGGTTAACCGTGCCGCGGGCAGCCATGCGTCCCCCCTTGTCCATGCGGTGACGCCCCGAGCTGAGCAGTTCAACGCAGCCGTCGATGAGCATGTTGCCAGGACCGGTGTCGCTGCCACCCACGGCGGCTGTATCGCGTCCGGCGGGAAGCAAGGTCGCGTTGCCTATGCCGCCCAGGTTCTGCACGACGCGGTCGTGCCGGGGATGGGAAAACAACTCGTGGTGAACGAAGGGGACCAGCGGCGCACCCTGTCCACCCGCGGCCGTATCGGCCACACGAAAATCGCTGGCGACAGTCGTGCCCGTGAGTTCGGCCAGCAGCGCGCCGTCGCCTGCCTGCACCGTAACTGTATTGCGCGCCGGCAGGTGACACAGCGTGTGGCCATGGCTGGCCACGAGGTCGGGCGGTGTGGATCTTCGAGCGGCGCACAGAACGTCTTCCACCGCCGAGGCAAAGATCTTCGCGAGATCGAGTGAAACCGCCGCGTGTTGGGCTACGCTCACAGCCTGCCCCTCGCAAACATCCACCAGGCGCTGCCTCAAGCCGCGCGGCCAGGATCTCACGAGCGAGGCGAGCGGTTTTATGGCCGCCCGGCCACCGGCGCTGCGCACTATCCTGACCAGCGCTGCGTCCACCCCGTCAAGAGATGTGCCCGACATCAAACCGACCACGACCAGCGGCCGCGCTTTAACCCTTGCTTGCGACACTACGATTATACTGTCATTTTAAGTAGATGGCTGCCAGTCCGAAAGCGCTGATATCCCAGGCCAAGCTCACAGAGCTCAACCGCAGGTTCGAGACGGCTTCGCCCGAACAGATCCTGGGCTGGGCGGTGACCGAGTTCCCCGAGAACATCATCCTCACCTGCTCTTTTCAGCACGACGGCGTGGTACTTGCGCACATGCTGCGTACCATAAAACCCGACATTCCGGTGGTATTCATCGAAACCCGGTTTCACTTTGCCGAGACGCTGAAGTACCGCGACGACATCGTGAAACTGCTGGGCCTCAACCTGAGACAGCTTGAAGCCGAGATGAGCGCCGAGGAGTTTCGAACCAAACACGGCGACAAGCTCTACGATAGAGACCCGGACTTGTGCTGCAAGATCAACAAGGTCGAGCCGCTGAGAAAAGCGCTGGACGGAACCTCGGCCTGGATAAACGGCCGGCGGCGTAACCAGACCGAAGAACGGGCCACTATGGGGCACGTTGAGCTGGCCGGAAGCGTGGTTAAAATAAACCCGCTGGCCCGCTGGACGTCAAAGGACACCTACAAGTACCTGAACGCCCACGGCTTGCCCGAGCACCCCTTGTTTAACGAGGGCTACGCCTCGATAGGCTGCGCGCCCTGCACCTCGCTCGGCGAAGGGAGGTCGGGACGCTGGGCCGGCATTAAAAAGCGCGAGTGCGGCATACACACCGTACTGGACGAAGGCGGCCCAAACAGCCCCGAGCTTACGGAACCGGCAAACGGCGACCCTGCTTCAAGCGAAGATTCCTGAGCGGCAGGGACGCGCAAGCGCCTCGCCCAGCGGCGCGGTCAGCCGGTTGGAAAGATCTGCTGCATCTTCATGGCGAGGCTCATGTCGCCCTTGATCTTCAGCTTGCCACCCATGAAGGCCATCTGGGGGTTGAGTTCGCCGTTGACCATGTCGAGAAAATCAGCGCCCGACATCGTTATCGAAATGTTTGGCTTTGGATGGGCCCCGGTCTGGGCCAGGTCTCCCTCGATAACGCCCTGGGCGATCACCACGTGCCAGGTGCCGCCACCGTCGCCGGAAAGCTCGTACTGGTAGACAGCCGTCAATCCAGCGGCGGCCGCCGAGTTGAAGCGCCTCGGCATCTCTTCGAATACCTGCTGAATGTTGTCGGCCCTTACCATGCTTAACTTCCGCCCCTTGCCGCGCTCTTGAGCAAGACCACGCGGTCGATGGCGTATTAAGCGTGGAGTGAACCTGAGTCAACCGGAACGGTTATCTCCCTCCCCGACCGGCGGCAGAAGGAGCCACTTATGCGCCCACCCGCGGCGCGCAAAACCCCAAACAAAAAAAGGCCTCCCGGCACTTGCCGGGAGGCCCCTTGAACCACGAAGGGTTCTTGTTTCGTCGTCGGGTAGAGCCTGCCCGAAAGTCACCGAGGCAACGGCCGGGCAGGCTCAATCGGATTAGTTACCTTCGTTTCCTGGCTTTCTTCTTGGTGGCCTTTTTCTTGGTAGCCTTCTTCTTGGCTTTCTTCTTGGCTACCTTTTTCTTGGCCTTCTTCTTAGTAGCCTTTTTCTTGGCTACCTTCTTCTTGGCCTTTTTCTTGGCCTTCTTCCTGACTACCTTTTTCTTGGCCTTCTTCTTGGCCTTCTTCTTAGTAGCTTTTTTCTTGGTAGCCTTTTTCCTGGTAGCCTTCTTCCTGGTAGCCTTCTTCTTGGTTACCTTCTTCCTAGCGACCTTCT
>CAUZFM010000018.1:0-33594 GCA_963579235.1 uncultured Binatia bacterium (SeqCode) | reverse complement strand
CCGCATCGCCGACCACCAGCACCTTCCAACGCTCGTTGAGCATGCGAAACAATTCCCCGGTAGGCACCGCATCGGAGGCCGCGAGGCGCGCCGTCTTGTACACCTGCTCGTAGATGCAGTTGTGGAAATAGTAGGCACGAAAGTCGCGGATGCCCCGCTCCTCGTGCAGCGCCGTGAGCAGCTTGCTGACGGGTTCGTAGTAGGGGTCCATGGTGCCGCCCACGTCCATGAGCAACAGCAGGCGCACGTTGTTACGCTTGGGCGGCCGAAAGACGAGCTCTATTTCGCCGCCGTTGCGACAGGTCTCGTCTATGGTCTCGTCAAGATCCAGCTCCGAGGCGTTGCCGCTGCGGGTCAGGTTACGCAGTCGCCGCAGGGCGACCCGCGTCTGTCGCAGGTCAAGGGTCTGGTCGGTGCGGTAATCTCGAAAGCGCCTTTCCTCGGCCACCTTCATGGCCGAACGGTTGCGGCCGGGGCCACCAACGCGGATGCCGGTGGGATGAACGCCACCGTGTCCGTAGGGCGACCTGCCGCCGGTGCCCACCCAGCGTCCGCCGCCGTCGTGGCGCTCGTCCTGCTCGGCGAGGGTCTCGAGAAAACGTTTCATGAGCTCGCTGTGAGTCAGTCGCTCGAGCTCAGCCAGCTGTTCGGCTGTGAGTTGCTTGGCCGCCTTGGGGTCGCGCAGCCACTCCATTACCTCGTTCTCTATGTCGAGAGCGCCCTCCACTCCCTCGAAGACCTCGGCGAACACGGAATCAAAAGCATCGAACCAGACCTCGCTCTTTACCAGGCAGGCGCGCGAAAGATGGTAGAAATGCAGCAGGCTGCAAGCGTGCATGCCCTGCTCGAGGCTCTCGAGCAGCATGCGCCACTCCTGCAGGGCAACCGGTACTCCCGCTTTGCGCAGGCCGTAGAACAGGTCGAGAAACATGGGACTACTGGTTGTAGCGGGGCCCGAGGTCGCTCCACTGCGTGGGTAGTTCGCCGCCGCGGTCATCGTAGCGGCTGAGGGCTTCGCTGTCCTGCTCGTTTTTGAGCAAGGCCGCCATGAAGGGAATGTGAGACTCGAGCTGGTCCTGGCTGATCCCGGACTTCAGCAGCGCCGATATCCAATCTATCAACTCCGACGTGGACGGCTTCTTGCGCAGGTCGTTCTGCTCGCGCAGCCAGTAGAATTTTATGAGCACCTGGTCGAGCAGCTTGCTGTCGAGGTTGTCGTGGTGGACGGCCACGATTTTCTGCATCAGCTCGCGTTCGGGAAACTCGATAAAATGAAACACGCAGCGACGCAGAAACGCGTCGGGCAGTTCACGTTCGTTGTTGGAGGTGATGATGACAACCGGCCTTTCGCGGGCGGCCACCTCATCGCCCGTCTCCATGACGGTGAACCTCATCTGGTCAAGCTCGAGCAGCAGGTCGTTGGGAAACTCGAGGTCGGCCTTGTCTATTTCGTCGATGAGCAGCACGGTGCGCTCCTCGGCCGAAAACGAGCGGCCCAGTGGCCCGTAGTGGATGTAGCGGCGGATGTCCGAGACATCGCCGTCGCCGAAACGAGCGTCGTTCAGGCGCTGCACGGTGTCGTAAACATACAAGCCCTCTGAGGCCTTGCTGGTCGATTTTATGTGCCAGGACTCCATGGGCATGCCCAGGGCGCTGGCCACGTTCTCCGCGAGCAGGGTCTTGCCCGTGCCGGGCTCGCCCTTGATGAGCAGCGGCCTTTCGAGCGCGATGGCGCAGTTTACTGCGTCGACGAGCGACGGGGAGACTATGTAGTCGTCGGTACCGGTAAATCTGTAGAAACCGTTCTGGCTGGACATGGAGCTGCTCCCGGAGGTGGAATCAAGCTGTTTTACTGGAATAACCCCGCCTTGGCAATGTAGCCGGCGCCCGTATAGCCTCTGCCGCCATAATGTCAGTAACCACTCTTCTCCTGTTGGCCCTGTTGTCGGGTACAGCCCAGATCGTCGCCCGCGACCGTGGCCTGCTCGCGCTTCACTACCTGCTCAAGCCGGGCACCATGCTGCTGATCATTGCCATAGCCTGGCTGCATCCGGGCGATGACCCGCGCTACCGCTGCCTGCTGCTGGCGGGGCTGGCCTTCGGACTGTGTGGAGACGTGCTGCTCATGCTGCCGCGCAAGCTGTTTGCTGCCGGCCTCGTCTCGTTCCTGGTCGGCCACCTGTTCTACGCGGCCGCCTGGATAGCCCCACCGCCCGGCGCGGTGCCAACGCTGCTGGTAGCGGGCCTGCTCGGCGGTGGTTCCGTAGCCTTCTACCGCTACCTGCTTCCCGGCCTAAGCGAGATGAAGTTGCCCGTGGCCGCCTACGTGGCGGTGATAAACCTGGTCGCGTTGCTGGCAGTCTTGCGCGCGCTCGATGGCTCGCCCTCGGCCATGGCCGCGGCGGCTGGAGCCCTGTTGTTCGTCCTGTCAGATGGGCTGCTCGCCGTTGACCGTTTTAGGCTGGCGCTACCCGCCAGCGAAGCCCTGGTGATGGCCAGCTACTACGGGGCCCAGGCCTGTATTGCCTGCTCTGTGGCGCTCGCCTGACAGCCGCCGCCTGCAAGCGGCCAGCCGCCCGGGGTGAATCCGTCAGGCAGAGAAGCCCCGTGGCAAACTACGCCACGGGGCCTCCCCTGGTCGCCCATGCCTAGCCGGTGGGGTGAACGCCGGTTACAGACACGGTTGAGAAATCGGGGTAAGCCGACATGCCGTGCTCGCCCAGGTCGAGGCCCAGCATTTCTTCTTCCTCGCTGACGCGCAGGCCGATGGTCTTCTTGAGAACGCCGAAGATCAGCAGGGCCGACAGGAAGCAGGTCACGCCGTAAGCCAGTACGCCTATGAGCTGGGTGCCCACCGAGTAATCGGGGCCGCCGAAAATACCCACGGCCAGGGTGCCCCAGATTCCACAGACCAGGTGAACCGAGATCGCGCCCACCGGATCGTCCAACTTGGCCCTGTCTAACCACATCACCGAGAACACCACGATCACGCCCGCCACCAGGCCGATGACTATGGCCGAGTGCATGGCCATGAGGTCGGCGCCGGCGGTTATGCCCACCAGGCCGGCCAGTATGCCGTTGAGTGCCATCGACAGGTCGGGCTTCTTCGAGAGGGTCCAGGAAACCATCATCGCCGCCAGGCCCCCAGCCGCGGCCGCGAGACAGGTGGTCACGAGCGTGAGTGAAACCAGGGCCGGGTCAGCGCTCAGCACCGAGCCGCCGTTGAAGCCGAACCAGCCCAGCCACAGCAGGAAGACGCCGATGGTAGCCAGCGGCATGCTGCTGCCGGGTATGGCGCGAATCTTACCGTCCTTGCCGTACTTGCCCATGCGCGGGCCGAGCAGAAGGACACCGGCCAGTGCGCCCCAGCCGCCGACCGAGTGGACCAGGGTTGAGCCGGCGAAATCGTAGAAGCCCATGACATCGAGCCAGCCGCCGCCCCACTTCCACGAACCGACGACCGTATAGACCAGCGCCACGAAAACCGTGGAAAAGATCATGAACGACGAGAGCTTTATGCGCTCTGCTACCGCCCCCGAAACGATGGTGGCCGCAGTCGCTGCAAACATCGCCTGGAACAGGAAGTCGGTCCAGTAGGTGTAGCCACCGTCGGCGTAAGCCGCCGTGTTATCGGCCGCCGTCGGAAACAAGCCGTAACCGGCAAAGCCGAGCACGCCACCGCCGATGATGTTGAAGTCGCCGGGGTACATGATGTTAAAGCCCACCAGCGCGTAGGTGATGATACCGACGCAGACGATAAACGTGTTTTTGAACAGGATGTTGGTGGTGTTCTTCGACCTGGTCAGACCCGACTCCAGGGTCGCGAAGCCCAGGTGCATGATGAAGACCAGGCCAGCGGCCAGCATCATCCAGGAGTTGTTGGCTGTAAAAACTCCGTCACTCACTGCGGGCGCCGCGGCTTCTTCGGCCAACGCCACCGCTACGCCGGCCAGCAGCATGCTTGCAGCCAGGGGCAGGGAACGGATTATGGTTTGGATTCTCATGTGGTTTGCTCCTCCCGGTTTGGGTAAGGGTCTCCCCTCACCTCCCCTAGGAGCAGGATCGGTGCCAACTATTCAAACTGTGCGTAAATTGGGAAACCTGCCAAACCCGTGCCCCCCGCGGGCAGAAAGCAGGAAGCTGACGGCCTGTTGCCTGTAAAACGGTCAGCAGCACTGCCCGTCCAGCAGGCAGCGAGACCGGCGACAGCCGGCGCGCAGAGGTCAGTAGCGAGGCTCAGTCGCCGGGGTCAGCCAGGCCCAGCTTTTTGCGGCCCGGTGCGCTGATCATGTGGGCGTTCCACGGCGGATCCCACACCAGTCGGACCTCGGCCTTGTCAACGCCCTCGAGATCGAGCAGTTTCTGCCGGGCCTCGCCGGTTATGTAGCCGGCCATGCCGCAGCCGGGGGTGGTAAGGGTCATGGCGATGTCTACCGAACGGTCCACTATTTCAACGCTGTAGACCAATCCCAGCTCCACGATGTTGACCGGAATTTCAGGGTCGTTGATCGTCGAAAGGGTCGCGAGCACCAGTTCCTCGTCGAGTTTTACGCTGTCTGCCATCTTACTGTCCTCCACGCCGCGCCCAGGGGGCCAACGGCTTTCTCAGGCCCGGGCGGCCAAGGCTGAAACCAGTCCCTCGTCATCGGCCCTTGCCGACAGGCCGGCAAGGTCGTAACCCTCGAGATACTTCAAGAGGGCCACCTGGGCGCCGCGCCAGACGCCAGCCTGCGGGCAGACCTCTTCAAAATCACAGATGAGCGGCCCGCGCGCCGGTTTCTCGGCCAGGCACTCCACCAGGCACATGGGCCCGTTGATGCACTCGTACACGTCGCGCAGGCTTATGCTGGCCGGGTTGCGAGCCAACCAGAAGCCGCCGCGCGGCCCCACGCCCGATTCTACCAGCCCGCCGTCTACCGCTTTGCGAAGTATCTTTGCCAGGTAATGCCGCGGTATGGCCTGGGCCTGGCCGATATCGGCTCGCCTTATCGGCGTGCCCCAACGCGACTCGACCGCCATGTAGCTGAGCGCGCGCACCGCGTAGTCGACTTCGCGGCCCACGTTCATGAGCGAAGCACGGTTGTTAGCCATGCAATGGGGTTGGTTGGCAGCAGGCACGGTAAATTCGTAGACCTTGTGGGCCTTTGAATCTTATACGCCCACCCCCGACGGTCGTCAATTGAAATGGCGTGGGAGCCGGCCGGATCTGCGCCAGCGGGCCGGCCAGGACAGATTCAGTCGCGCAGGAGTACGTCCAGGCCCAGGCGGGCGGTGGCCACCAGCTTGCGCAGGCCGCGACTGGCCTGCACCCTGCGGCGGAGCATGACTATGGCCCGCCGCTCAACGCTGTAGCGATCCCACTTGCGCGGCTTGCGCTGCGGCTTGCCCGAGATCTCTTCGAGCGGCTGCCAGATGGTGTCCAGCGGGTGGCCCCAGGTCTGCAGGTCGGCGGGGTCGAGGCGGGCGATTATGTTTCGGCACAGTGCCTCGCGGGCAGGATCGGCGGCGACTTCGGCTGCCCACTTGTGCATCGAATCGGTAGAGGGCCGCTTGTGACGGGCCACGCCTATGGGGTCGCCCAGGCCTTTTTCAACGTGCCCGTGCTCGCCGTAGTCCACCGCGCCCTCTTCGTTGGCAAGACCGAGATAGTCGAACACGCGTGCTAGCTCGGCTTCGGGGTCGGCGACGAGTTTCTCGTAGACGACGTGGCACAGCGGCAGGCCCGAATTGCGCAGGAACCCGGCTATGGCCGGCACGTAACGCTCGGTGATGGGATTATAGTCGTGGGCTGCCTGGTAGTCGCCGTCAAAGAACGACTCGGCGTAAGAGCTGAACACCGCCAGGGGGTGGCGCGTGAGCACCACGAAACGGGCATCGGGATAGATGCGCGCTATGAAATCCAGCACCAGCGCATAGGCCGGGGTCTTGTCGAGGAACACCTGTTTGCCGGGCCGCGTAGAAAGCATGCGCTCGTAGAGCAGGTCGGTGTAAGCCCTCAAGGCGTCAACGTAGTCCTGCTCTCCAGCGGGCAGATCCTCGACGAACTGCCGCGTGGACTCGGCCGCCAGCACGTGGTCGTAGGGAGCCTTGTCGACGTTGTCAAAATAGCCGAGGTGGGCAAGCGGTGTGAGCAGGTGAGGCTCGGGGCGGCCGTAAACAGCCGAATGCGACCCGATCATACGCGCCAGCAGGGTCGATCCCGACCGCGGCGAACCAACTACGAATGCAACCCTGCAACTCATTCTGAGACCATGCTAGCAGAGTTCCGCGGCACACGTTCCAGTATCCACTCGCCCAGCTCGGCGCTCACACGCTCGCGTATGGTGTCTGCGAACAACTCGT
Organism: uncultured Binatia bacterium (SeqCode); assembly: GCA_963579235.1. Taxonomy (GTDB): domain Bacteria; phylum Desulfobacterota; class Binatia; order UBA1149; family UBA1149; genus UBA1149. Next base: position 27,252 of record CAUZFM010000018.1, on the reverse strand, counting down.
GGCGCCCTCCTTCGTAGACCCTCAGATCAAGATCGGCGGAAGAGGCCTGCTCGAGGTACTCCACCGCCCCCTCGCTGCTGCACAGGCGGTCGTCGCTGCCCTGCACGAGCAGCAAGGGCAGACTCAGCTCGGCAGCCCTTCCCGGAAGGCGACAGAGGCCGTCGAAAAGGCGGTGGTAGAGCTCAGGCTGCACGCGCTCCCTGAGCAGAAGCGGGTCTCTCATGTACGATCGCCAGGCCGCCGGGTCCCTGCTCAGGCGGGTCGGGTCAAGCCCATCCTCGTCGTCTATGAGGGGCACAATAGCCGGGCTCGACAGTACCGCCATGTCGGGCAGGGGGCGGCGGTCAAGCAGGTAGGCGAGCACGACCAGGCCTCCCATGGAATGGCCCATGAGCAGCAGCGGCAATTCGGGCTGCTCGCGTGCCGCTTGTTCAACCACGGTCTGCAGATCGTCGAGCAGCTGGTCGAAATCGCCCAGCCAGCCCGTGCGGCCCGGCCCGCGCCCGTGTCCACGCTGGTCGTAAGCCGTAACGGTTACTCCAATCGACGCCAGGTGGCGTGCCAGCGCGTCAAAACGGCCCCCGTACTGCCCCATGCCGTGCAGCAGCAGCAATTTTGCCCGCGAGCGGGGACCCACCCATATGCGGGCAGCACTGCGGCGGCCAGCGTCGACCTCCAGGACCCTTTCTTCGACCCGAACCCCGTTTTCAACCCGGCACACCCGAACTGCTTATCCCCGGCGTGCCACCATTACACCCCGCCCCCCCCGATCAGAGACCGACCTGAGCCCCTGGTCAAGAGAAAAATCAGCTGAACCCCGGGAAGCTCAGGCCCGGTACGGCTGGCCTCGATAGTGGGACACAGCCTCTGCTACTGCAGACCCAGCAGTAGGGCAAAAGGCCTAACCTACTGATTTTATGGGGATAAAGTTGTTGTTCCGGAAGGCAACACAGTATTTAAATAGCCGGAGCAGAAGGATAACCTCGGTTGTCAAATGTGAACAGCATTCCACTAATACCCGATCGGGGGGTTGACGACAAGGTTGAAAACCTGCGAGAACTACCCCCTCACACGGGTCTTGAATTTAAGCAGGACAAGGAGCCTTCGTGATTGAATCTATATTGATGGCAGCAGGTTTTTTACTGATCGGGGTACTGTTTCCCGATTGAAGCATCAGTGATGGGATTGTTCCCGGAGGATTGTTAACGAGAATTCTTGCCAAGCCACTGACACCATTCTTCAGAAGCCAGGCTTCAGCTTCTTCTGACCCAGCTTCCCGCTCGCTGGCACCTGGCTGATACTTCTGGTCGGTACATCTGGTCAGTACATCTGGTCAGTGCAGCGTACGCCCGCCGCGGCCCTTACTGCCGCCGCCCTCACCGCCGCCCTCACCGCCGCCCTCACCGCCGCCCATGCGGCGCTTCTGCAAACGCCTGAACTTCCATCTCAGCCAGGCCATACGAATATCCTTCAGGCCGGGCAAGGCACCCAGCGTGGCACCGTAGCGCTGTCCCCACCACCGCAGGTAAACATACCCGAAGGCCATGCCCCCGAGGTGAGCCGCGTGAGCAATGCCACTGCCCGACGACTGCAAGGACTGCAGGAACTCGATCAGGATAAGAAACAGGACCAGCGTACGCACCGGAATGGGCACTACGAACCAGAGCAGTACCTGGCGGTTGGGAAACCACAGGCCGTAGGCCATCAGCACCCCGTAGATGGCACCCGAAGCGCCGACGCTGGGAACCATGGCATCTGCCATGAACAGGGTGTAGAGCAGGCCGCCGCCGACACCGCAGAGGAAGTAGTACTTCAGAAAGAAACGCGAGCCCCAGCGCTGTTCAAGCTCCGAGCCGAACATCCACAACATGAGCATGTTTATGCCCAGGTGCCACGCTCCCCCGTGCAGGAACTGGTAGCTGCCAAGCCGCCAGATCTCACCCCGCAGCACATACGGGCCCACCAGCGCGAAGTTCTCAAGAAAGAAGTAACGGGGGGCGCTGATCTGCATGATGTAGATCAGCACGTTGGCGATCATGAGGCCCTTTATCGCCGACGGGACGGGCCCGCTCGGCCCTATCCCCATGCCTGACCCGCCCGAACCGGAGCCGCCCAGGCGGAACCCGCGCCGCGGCTGGCTCAGGACGGTACCCGCGTGAGCCAGTGTTCGTAGCTCGGCTGCTTCCCCTTGATGGCTGCGAAGAAAACTTCCTGCAGTGCCTTGGTAATCGGCCCCGGCTTACCGGGTCCTACCTTGCGGTCGTCCAACGAGGCTATGGGCGTGATCTCTGCCGCTGTGCCGGTAAACCATGCCTCATCGGCTATGTAGATCTCGTCGCGCGTAAAGCGCTCCTCGACCAGCTCAACGCCCTGGTCACGGAGCAGCGTTATTACGGTGTCTCGCGTTATCCCCTCGAGCACGGTGGCTATGTTGGGGGTCTTGACCCGCCCGCCCCGGGCCATGAACAGGTTTTCGCCACAGCCCTCGGCAACGAAACCATCAACGTCGAGCAACAGGGCCTCGTCGTAGCCGGAGTTGGCCGCCTCTCGGCTGGCCAGTATCGAGTTGATGTACTGGCCGGTCGCCTTGGCCTTGGTCATGAAGCTGTTGACCGTGTAGCGCTGCAACGAAGAGGTCTTCAAGCGGATGCCGTTCTTGATCGCGTCGTCACCCAGGTAGGCGCCCCAGGGCCAGGCGGCTATGCTCAGGTGTACCTTGTTGGAGGTAGCAGCCAGCCCCATCTCGCCCTCACCCAGGAACAGCAGTGGGCGGATGTAGCACTCTTCGAGCCCGTTGGCCTTTATAGTGTCGAGGCAGGCCGTGGCGATCTCGTCCTGGCTCCACGGGCAGTCCAGCCCCAGTATATGGGCCGAATCGCGCAGGCGCCTGGCGTGATCGTCGAGCCTGAACACGGCCGAACCGCCGTCCTCGCAGCGGTAGCAGCGAATACCCTCAAAAACGCCCAGCCCGTAGTGCAGGCTGTGGCTGAGCACGTGGACCTGGGCGTCATCCCAGTCAACGAGCACTCCATCCATCCATATCTTGTCGGTAGTGGTCACGGGTCACACCTCTTTGCCGCCACGCAACCGCGCGGCCGCCAGCCCCGACCGATACACGCCGCCTGCCTGCAGGTCAACGAGACGACGGGTCGCCGGCCAGGTGGCGAGCGTAGATCTCGCTTACCAGCGCGCGCCGGGAGTCGACCTCGGTGAGCAGGTCAGCCGAGGCCGAGGGGCCTGTGAATCCCATGCGATTGGCCACCGGTCCCAGCAGGCGGGCGTCGCGTTCGACGTCTTCTACCGACTTGTCCTGGTCAAGCCTGAGCCCCGACTCCAGCCGTCGCAGAAAGACATAGGCCGCCTCCAGGCGCTCGGCATCGGCCCGGTCCAGCAAGCCCTCTTCGCGCAACACGGCCAGCGTATCGCTGGTGCTGCAGGCCGCCCGCAGCAGCTCGTTCGAATGGCCGTGCGCAAGCTGCAACACCTGCACTATGGTCTCGAGGTCGGCAATGCCGCCCCGGCCGACTTTGAAATTGAGCCGCAGCTCTTCGTCTATCTCGCGGTCAGCTATCACCTTGTCGCGCAGCTCGGCGATCTCGCGGACCCCGCTCTCGCTGATCCCGCTCGTATATACCAGCCGCTGCAACTCCGAGTGAACACGCCGCGCCAGCGTGGCTGGACCGTACGCCACCCGTCCCCTGAGCAGGGCCTGCCGCTCCCACAGGTCGGCCTCCTTGTCGTGGTAGCTGATGAAACGATCGAGGGAGGTCACCAGCGGCCCTCCCCGGCCCGACGGGCGCAGCCTGGTGTCAACCTCGAATACCCTGCCGTCGCGGGTGGGCACCCGCAGCAGCGACACGATTTTCTGGGCCAGCCGGGTCGCCGCTGTGTGGGCCGTTTCGTCGAAGTCCTCACCGCGCCCCTGGTAAATGAAGATTATGTCGAGGTCCGAGCCGTAGCCCAGCTCGCCGGCGCCAAGTCGCCCCATGGCCAGCACCGCAAGCCGCACCCTGCCGCGGCCCGGGTCCTCGCCCAGGCCCAGCAGCCTACGGGCCTGGCGGGCGGCTTCGCAAAGACAGACCTCGGCCAGCGTGACCAGCTCGCGGGATACCTGCCGGTCGTCGAGTTCGCCGGCGAGGTCGTTGAAACCTACGCGCAGCAGTTCAGCCGACTTGAAGCGCCTGAGCGCAGCCAGCAGGTCTTCTTCCTCTTCCACCGCATCGCAGGCCCGGGCCAGCTCGGCCTCCATGTCGTGGCGCTCCCTGGTCGGAGCCCCGCGGTCCGACCTCACCAATGAATCGATGAGCTCGGGGTGACCGACCAGCAAGCTCGACAGCAAGGCGCTGCCGGCAAACAGACGCACGAGGGTGAGCATGGTGGCCGGTGACCCGCCGAGCAGGGCCAGGTAGCTGGTGTGCGCGCCGGTGCGCAGGAGAAACTCCACCAGGTTGCCTAGCGCCCGGTCGGGGTCGCCGCTGCGGACAACGGCGTCGAGCAGCGCCGGTGCCATGGCTTCGATGGCCCTGCGCCGTTGCGCGTTCATCGGGCCCAGGCCCCTTCCCCGGAACAGGCGTTGCAGAGACGAAGCCGCTGCCCCGGGATCGCGCAGGCCCAGCTCCTTGAGTCCAGCGGCGGCCTCGTCGAGGCGCCCCGATGAAAGATCGTCGACCAGGGCGGGAAAGGAATCCGTAGATGCCACCGGCGAAGAATCGGTCCGTAACTCGAGGAACCGTATGAACGCCTCTCGCACCTGCCCGGTGTGACGTTGCCAGTCGGCCTCAAAGGCATCGGCCTCGTCTCCGCGCGCAGCCGGGTCGAGCACCGGCCTGCCCCGGCGGCCGGTCCCGTAGCCCAGTCGCCGGGCCAGCCAGGTGAGCTCCTCGCGACCGCTGGGCAGAGTCTGGGTCTGCCTGCGTTCGACCACCTGCAGCGCGTGCTCAACGTCGCGCAGAAAAACGTAAGCCTCGCGCAGCCTGCCGGTATCCTCGCTGGTCATGAAGCCGTGCTTCTCGAGTTCTACAAGCGCCGGCAGCGTGCCCCGGCAGCGCACCGAGTGTACGTGGCCGCCGTGAACGATCTGCATGAGCTGAACCACGAACTCCAGCTCGCGTATGCCCCCCCAGCCTATCTTGACGTTCCTGGTCTCGCGCGGTAGCTCGGCCAGCTCGGCGTCTATGCGCTCCTTCATGCGCCTGAAATCTTCAATGGTCTGGTAGTCGAGGTGGCGACGAAAAACGAAGGGCTGTATCTCGCGGACAAACTCTTCGCCCAGTTCGAGTTGGCCACCCACCGGGCGGGCCTTGAGCATGACCCCGCGTTCCCAGGTGTCGCCCCAGCCCTCGTAGTAGGATAACGCAGCTGCCACGGGATTGACGACAGGGCCCTGCATCCCCTCTGGCCTGAGGTCGAGATCAACCCGAAACACGAAGCCCCCCGAATCGCCGCCGCCTATTACGCGCGATAGGCCCGACACCAGCGAGGAAAAAAAACTACCGGCGTCGGGGCAACCCTCGGCCAGCGGCGCGCTCTCGTATAGACAGACCAGGTCCACGTCCGAGCTGTAATTGAGCTCGCCCGCGCCCAGCTTGCCCATGCCGAGCACGACAAAGCCCAGCGGCCGGCCATCCGTGGTGAGTACGTCGCCCTGCTCGTGCACGAATATACGGCGCAACCTGTCCACCGTTGTCTTGATCGAAAACTCGGCGAGCTCGGTCAGCCCCTGCGTGGTGTCGTCGAGCGTGGCAAGGCCGAGAAGGTCGCGGGCGCCGATACGCAGCATCTCGAGCGCTGCGAGTTCGTGCAGGCGCTCGGCGAGCTGCTCTTCGTTGCGGGCCCGGCGGGCGCCGCTGAGCGAGGCCAGCCCGCGCTGTCCGGGATTAGGGTCCTGGTAGCGACGGGCGCAGTCGGGCCAGCTCTCGCCCATGCCCGCCAGGGTGCGGGCCATGGCAGGGCTGGCACCGAGGATGGCAAGCAGGTCGTCGAGCCCCGCAGCGGGCCAGTTGCTGAGCGCCTTGCGGCCGCCCGACTCGAGCAGCCTCTCGGTCGCCGCCAGCGCGTGGGCGGGCGACGGCGCCCTTTCCAACGCCGATTCGAGAGCAGCTCTCCACCCTGCCCTACCCAGCCCCGACAGTGCGGAGGGTAACACGATGCTCCTAGAGTCCTTTTTTCAGCCCGGGAGCGGCGCGAAAACCAACAGTCTTTCCTGCCTTGATGGTCAACTCTTCACCGGTACGAGGGTTGCGTCCCTTGCGTGCCTTGCGAACCCGGACCGAGAAGGTGCCGAGCCCGGCCACGGACACGCGTTTTTCTTTTTTCAGGGCACGAGCGATCTGCCGTATGGTGGCTTCCACTGCCTCGGCAGCCGCCCGCCCCGACAAGCCCGTGCTCCTTGCCACCGATTCTACCAACTCCGCCTTGGTCATACCTGTTGCGCTCGCGCGTTGTGCCCGTCACTGCCGCCGGGCCAGGTCTGCATCCACCGCCCGTGCTCTTCGAGAGCCCTGCGGCCCATGGCCTGGCGACGCTCGCGCTTGCGCAGCTTGCGACCCTCGAGCGGGGGCATGAGCCCGTAGTTGGCGTTCATGGGTTGAAAATCGCGACGGCCCTCGTCGGTGACGTAGGCCAGCAGCGAGCCCAGCGCCGTGCTGGGCGGTGGCAGCAGTGAGGCCTGGCCCAGGAGCGCGCGGGCCGCGTTAACGCCGCAGAGCAGGCCGGTGGCCGCCGACTCCACGTAGCCCTCCACCCCGGTCAGCTGCCCGGCTATGAACAGTCCCGGCCTGTTCTTTACCTGCAGGTCGGTCGTGAGTACCCGCGGCGAGTCGAGAAAGGTGTTGCGGTGCAGGCTGCCCATGCGCACGAACTCGGCGTTCTCTAATCCAGGGATGCCGCGGAACACCCGGCGTTGTTCGGTCCAGGTCATGCGGGTCTGAAAACCCACCATGCCCAGCAGCCGTCCCTCGCTGTCGTCCTGCCTGAGCTGTAGCACCGCGTGGGCCATGCCGCCGCCGTCGGGCAACTCCAGGCCTACGGGTTTCATCGGCCCGAACCTCAGCGATTCGCGTCCACGCCGCGCGATCTCTTCGACCGGCATGCAGCCTTCAAACCATACGCAGCGCTCAAAATCGCGGGCCTCCACGAACTCCGCCGAGAGAATCTCATCGACCAGCGCGTTGTAGTCGTCTTCGTTGAGCGGGCAGTTGACGTAGTCGTCGCCACCGCGGCCGTAGCGCGCGGCGCGAAAGGCAACGTCCATATTAACCGACTCGGCCGTGACTATGGGAGATATGGCGTCGTAGAAATAGAGGTGCTTGCTGCCCATCAGCTGGCCCAGGGCCGAAGCCATCGACGGCGAGGTCAACGGCCCGGTGGCTACGATGACCACCGACTCGTCGGGAATGGTGGTCAGCTCGTCGCGCTTCAGCGTTATGCCGGGCTCCTGCTCAACAGCCTCGTGCACGTAGCGCGAAAAACCGTTGCGGTCGACTGCCAACGCCGAACCCGCTGGCACCTGGTGAGCCTCGGCAGCGGCGATGATCAGCGAGCCCATGCGCCGCATCTCTTCCTTGAGAACGCCCACGGCACTCGAAAGGCTGTTGTCCCTGAGCGAGTTGGAGCAGACGAGCTCGGCGAGACCGTCGGTGGTATGTGCCTCGGTGCCGCGCAGCGGCCGCATTTCGAACAGGTCCACGGCCACGCCCTGCCTGGCCAACTGCCAGGCAGCCTCGCAACCGGCCAACCCCCCTCCGATGACGGTGACCTTGCCGTCCACGATCGCCATCCGGCTCAGGACTCCACGTCGCCGGAATCGGCAACCGGCTCTTCAGCAGCGGTCGCCTTGAGCGTCTTCTTAGCGGAAGCCTTCTTGCCGACTGCCTTCTTTTTAGTGGCCTTCTTCTTAGTAGTTTTCTTCTTAGCCTTCTTCTTCGCGGCTTTCTTCTTCTTTTTTCGCGCCGGTCCACGCGCGCGCCGGTCGAGAATGAGCTGCACCGCCCTCGCCTCGGTAATCTGCTTGGCGTCGCCGCTGTCGCGTGGCAGCGAGGCGTTGGTCTCACCGTCGGTCACGTAGGGGCCGAAGCGGCCCTCGAGCAACTTGATGGTGGCCCCTTCGAGCGCCTCCACGTTTTCAAATACCTTCAGTGGCTCGGCCGCCTTGCGCCGCCCGCGACGCTTTGGTTGGCTGAGCAGGTGTAGGGCCCGCTCGAGGCTCAGCTTGAGAAGGTCGTCGCCGTCTTCGAGACTGCGGGTGTCACTGCCCCTCTTGAGGTAAGGGCCGTAACGGCCGTTGAAGCCGAGTATTTCTACGCCGTCGTTGTCGGCACCCACCGTCCGGGGCAGGGCCAGCAACTGCAGCGCCTGCTCCAGGCTGAGCGTCGCGGGGTCCATGCCCGGCAGCGGTGAAGCCCTAGGCGGCTTGTCTCCCTTTTCTTCCTGGTCACCCAGTTGCACGTAGGGGCCGAAGCGGCCCTCCATCATGTATATCGCCTTGCCGGTCTCCGGATCCTCGCCTAGTTGCACGGGGCCTGCAGCGGCTTTCTCCAACAACTCGTCGAGCCACTGCAGGGTTACCTCGTCAGGGCAGACGTCGTCGGGCAGAGAAGCTGTTTCTTCACCCCGCTGGACGTAGGGACCATAACGACCGGCGCGGATTACGTACTCCGTGCCCTGCTCGTCGACCCCCATCGAAATCGAGCACACCTTGCGGGGGTCGATGTCATCGATCTTTTCGTCCAGTAGTGGACGCAGACCCGGGTCGCCGTTGCCGTAATAGAACTCGTGCAGGTAAGGGGTGGCCTCGCCCTCGCCCCTGGCTATGGAATCGAGACGGTCTTCCATGCCGGCGGTGAACGAAGTGTCGATGAGGTGCGAAAAATGCTCCTGCAGCAGCTGCACCACCGCGAAGGCCGTGAAGGTGGGCACCAGCGCCGTACCTTTCTTAAATGTGTACTCACGCCGCTCGATGTTGGCTATCACGCTGGCGTAGGTACTGGGCCTGCCGATGCCCGACTCTTCCATGAGCTTGACCAGCGAGGCCTCGGTCAGGCGGGCCGGTGGCTGGGTGCTGTGCTCATTGCCGTCGAGGCCTGCCAGCGCAAGCTTGTCGCCACCTTTCACCGATGGCAGCACCACCTCGCGGTCCGAAAGGGCGGCCTCCGGGTCGTCGCTGCCCTCTACGTACACACGCAGGAAGCCTGGAAAATCGACGACGTTGCCGTTGGCCTGGAACAACAGATCCTGGTCGTTCACGCGCGCGGACACCTTGACCACCATGCGGCGGCCGCGGGCCTCGGTCATCTGGCAGGCCATGGTGCGCTTCCAGATCATCTCGTACAGGCGCGCCTCGTCGTCGCCCAGTCTCGAGCGCAGCTCATCCACCGGGGCAAAGGTGTCTCCCGACGGGCGTATCGCTTCATGGGCCTCCTGGGCATTCTTGACCTTGTTGATAAAGGTCCTCGGCTTGTCGGGCACGAAGTCCTTGCCGTAGAGCTTGCCTATGGTCGCCCGCGCGGCCTTCACCGCGTCGGGAGCCAGCGCCACCGAGTCGGTTCGCATATAAGTAATAAAACCGAGCTCGTAGAGCCGCTGCGCCGCGCGCATGGTCCGCCGCGCGTCAAAACCGAGCTTGCGCCCGCCCTCCTGCTGCAGGGTAGAAGTCGTAAATGGCGGAGCCGGCGAACGCTTGAAGGGTTTCTCCTCGGTGCTCAGTACCGAGTAGGAAGCCGTGCCCGCAGCCGCTCGAAGTTTTTCGGCCTCCTCGCCGCCCAGCAGGTAGACCTTGTCGCGTGAAATCATCCCGGTGTCGGGATCAAAGTCCTTGCCGCCCGCAAGCCGGGCGCCGTCGATCGATACCAGGCGCGCCGAGAACTCGCCGCCCTCGTCAGCCTTCAAGGAGGCGACAAGATCCCACCAGCTGGCCTCCTTGAAACGCATGCGCGCGCGCTCGCGTTCCACTATCAAGCGTATGGCGACGCTCTGCACGCGACCGGCCGACAGCCGGGGCAGTATCTTGCGCCACAACACCGGCGACAGCTCGTAGCCCACCAGGCGGTCTATTATGCGCCGCGCCTCCTGGGCACGGACCATGTTTTCGTCGAGCTCGCGGGTATGTTCAAGGGCCGCGAGAATCGCGTCGCGGGTGATCTCGTGAAAGACCATGCGGCTGACCGGGACAGTGGGCTTGAGCACCTCGAGCAAGTGCCAGCTGATGGCCTCGCCTTCGCGGTCTTCATCAGTTGCGAGCAGCAGACGGTCGCAGCCCTTGAGCTGACGCTTGAGCGCCGCGACGATCTTCTTCTTTTCGGGCGACACCAGGTACAGCGGTTCGAAGTCGTTTTCGACGTCCACGCCCAGCGTGGCCCACTTCTTTTCTTTCTTTATCGCGTCGGGGATGTCCGACGCGCTGGCGGGCAGATCGCGCACGTGGCCGACGCTCGACTCTACGATGTAGTCCTTGCCGAGGAACTTCCCCAGGGTCTTCGCCTTGGTAGGCGACTCAACGATGACGAGGGTGCGAGCCATAATTCTTCCTTGTACCAATCGGCCTGGTCCAGCGTCAGTGGGCAACATACCATCATCGCCGTCACGCCACGCGGGCGTAGCTGCCACTGGACTGACGCTTGATCAGACCGATAAGTTCAAGCGACGTTATCAACGCCAATATCGCCGCACGGTCAAGCCCGGTCCTTCTCACCACATCGTCAATGTGCAGAGACTCGGACGCTAGCAGGTCGAGCAAGCGTTGTTCGGGGGGGCTGCAATTCGCTGTCCTCGCGCTGATTTCGAGCCCCTGGGCCTCGCTTGCCTGCAAGCCCAGCGCGGCCAGCAGGTCGGTAATTTCGAGCAAAGGTGTGCAGCCATCGCGTATGAGCGCGTTGCTGCCGCGCGACACCCGCGAGTCGACCGGGCCGGGTACTGCCAGCAACTCCCGGCCCTGGGCCAAGGCCAGTTTTGCGCTTATCAGCGAGCCGCTTCCCTCGCCAGCCTCGATGACCACGGTCGCCGCCGACATGCCCGTCACTATCCGGTTGCGCCGGGGAAACTGCCACGCGGCCAGCTCGGTTCCCGGCGGAAACTCGCTCAGCACCGTCCCTTGCTCCAGGAGTTGCCGGTACAGCCTGCTGCTCGACTGCGGGTAAGGCCGCTCTGGGCTGCACCCGAGCACGGCCACACTCGAGCCGTTTTCGAGCGCACCGCGCTGCGCCTCGGAGTCTATACCCCGGGCCATGCCGCTCACCACCACCAGCCCGCAAGCCGACGCTTCGCGACCCAGGCGGCGGGCTGTGCGCAGCCCATAGTCGCTGGCCTTGCGCGCGCCCACCACGCTTACGGCCAGACGGTGTACAGAGGGAGTGGCGCCCCGGTAGTAGAGGACCAGTGGACCGTCTTCCACCGTGAGCAGGGCGGTGGGGTAAGCGGCGTCCCCCAGGCCGCAGACCTCGACCCGCTGCCGGCGCCAACCGTCGAGCCGGCGGCGCAGAGTTTCCCAGGCCTTAAATACGCGCAAGCGACGCCGCCCACGCTCGTTGAAGCCCGCCAGCTCGAGTTCGGCATCAGAGGCTGCCCACAGCGCCCGCGCCGACCCGAAATCGGCAACCAGGCGACGCCAGGGTACGCCCCAGGCTCCGCGCATGTCGGAAAGAGCGACCAGGCACAACAGTTCGTCATCGGGGGGAATACTCACCCCCATTGCCTACTACCGAGCGACCCCGGTCTGCAATACCTTGGAGTTAATGAATGTCGGTCGGGTCGGCCGCACCGCTGCCGGCAGCGTTGATGCCGGCTGCGAGATCACGCAGGAAACGTTCGAGCGTGTCGAGCGAAAACTCGAGCCCCGGGCTGCTCCAGGAAAGGGCCAGCAGCGCGCCGCCGTCACTATTGAAAACTTCGGCTTCCACCCGCAACACGAAAGGATTGGAACCCTCGGCGCTTTCTACCCGGTAGCTGCGTCCAAGCATGGCTACACTGTTGTCGTCTTCGAGCGTGACCCTGCGGTTGGCCTTTATCCTGTTGCCCATCCGGGCCAGGCTAAAATCACCGTCGCGCAGCCGGTCGGCCAGCAGCACGACCGCTCCATCGGCCGCCGAGCCAAGGCTGACTGCTGCCTGGTAGCCCGAGGGTACGGCCACCCCGCCTGGCGTTCGCCTGATCGAGGGCAGCTCCGAATAGTCGCCGCCGGACGGCCCGGGGGCCGGGCGCGGGCCACAGCCGCCGACAACAACCAGCAGGGCCAGCAACGCCAGCCCGAGCGCCCGCGCGGGCCGAATCTTCATGGGCCCGAGTCGCCACCGGTGACCATGCCGAGAAAGTTGCCGAGCAGCGCCTTGCCCTCGCTGGTGAGTATCGACTCGGGATGAAACTGCACGCCTTCAACCGGCAACTGCTTGTGGCGTATGCCCATGATCTCGCCCTCGGCCGTCCACGCGCTGACCTCGAGCTCGGCAGGCAGGCTTTCTCTCTCGACTATCAGTGAGTGATAGCGCGTGGCGATAAAGCCCTGGGGCAGGCCGCTGAAGACGCCCCGGCCGTCGTGCTCAACTGGCGAGGTCTTGCCGTGCATCAGCCTGTCGGCCCTCACCACCCTGCCGCCGAAGGCACTCGCGATACACTGGTGGCCCAGGCAGACGCCGAGCACGGGTAGCTTGCCGGCGAAGCGACGAACGACTTCAACCGAGATGCCCGCCTCGCGCGGCGTGCACGGCCCCGGCGACACCACCACCCCGAGGGGCGCGGCCTGTTCTATTTCTTCCGGAGTTACCTCGTCGTTACGGTGAACAACCACATCGGCACCGAGTTCACCGAGGTACTGCACGAGGTTCCAGGTGAACGAGTCGTAGTTGTCTACCATCACAAGCATAGGCTTCTTCTGTATCCGGCTTTTCAATATCACTGTCTCGCGGCCCAGTCACCGTTATATTACACCCATGGCGTTGAGTAACCACGCCCCGACCTGACAGATTAGGGGGGTGCTGGCCTGTACCAATACCTGTGCGCACGAAGGCGTCGAGGGCTACCTGGTCCGCGTGGAGGCCAGCGTCTCCACCGGCCTGCCCCAGCTCACCTTCGTGGGACTGCCCGACACGGCCGTCAGGGAGGGCCGTGAGCGCGTGCGATCGGCCATAAGGGCCACCACCCCTGACTTTCCTCGCGGCCGTGGGCTGGTGAACCTGTCGCCGGCGTCCCGACGCAAGGCCGGCTCGGCCTTCGATCTGTCGATCGCCATCGCCCTGCTTACGGCCGCCGGGCTGAGCGACAACGAGCAGGTGCGTGGCACGGCCTTTCTCGGAGAGCTCGGCCTGGACGGGCAGGTGCGCGCAGTAAACGGTGCCCTACCGGCCGCCCTGTGCGCGTCGCGCCGCGGGCTCGAGCGACTGGTGCTGCCACGAGCCAACGCCGAAGAGGCCGCGCTTGCCGGGGACCTGGCCGTGTACGGTGTCGACAGCCTCGGCGAAACCCTCTCGCTCCTGCGCTCGGGCTTCAAGGCGGCGCCGGTGGTGGTCAACGCCGAGGCGCTGCTGGCCGAGCGCACCGGCGCCGACTCCGACCTCGTCGACGTACACGGTCAGCAATCGGCGCGCCGGGCACTGGAGATCGCCGCTGCCGGCCGCCACCACATGCTCATGAGCGGTCCGCCGGGCGCAGGCAAAACCATGCTCGCGCGCAGGCTGCCCGGCTTGCTGCCGGCACTGTCGGTGGCCGAAGCCATGGAGGTCACCGCCGTGCATAGCGTTGCGGGTGTGGCCCGTGGCGCGCTGGTGACCGAGCGGCCCTTTCGCGCACCCCACCACTCGGTGAGCGGCCCCGGCCTGGTGGGAGGAGGCGGGCCCGGCATACGACCGGGCGAAATCAGCCTGTCCCACCGCGGTGTACTGTTCCTCGACGAACTACCCGAGTTTTCGCCCGCGGTTCTCAACCAGCTGCGACAGCCACTCGAAGAGGCCGAGCTCACCATCTGTCGCGCGGCGGGCAGCGCGACCTTCCCTGCCGACTTTCTCCTCGTTGCCGCCACGAACCCCTGCCCCTGTGGTTTCAAGGGCTGCACGGGCCGCGAGTGTCGCTGCAGCGACCAGCAACTGCGGCGTTACAGGAATCGCATAAGCGGCCCGCTGCTCGACCGCATAGACCTGCACGTACACGTGCCCAGGATCAGCTTTGCCGAGTTGGACCCGGGCACGAGCCCTGAAAACTCGGCCACCGTCCGCAAGCGCGTACAAAGCGCGGCCGGGCGCCGCCACCTGCGCGGCCGAACGCACCTGCCGTTTTCCTCGGCAGCAGAAGAACTTCTGGGAAAGGCCAGCGAAGCCATGGACCTGTCGGCGCGGTCAACTCGCAGCCTGCAGGCCGTGTCGTCCACCATCGCCGACCTCGCCGACGAAAGCGAGGTGAGCTGCGCGCACCTGTCCGAAGCACTTCAGTACCGCCCGCTTGACGACGAACAGTTCTGAACCCGCCGAGTTCATGCGACCAATAATCAAGGCCCGATACTGCCCGCCCGGGCTGCCGCGCCTTGACAAGACAGCCACCCGTACTGCACATTAGGCCCGAACCTGCGGCAGGCCGCCGCCGAACCGGAGGCACACTACATGAACGAACCCACTACCGAACAGGCAGTAACGTCCCTGCCCAGGCTGCTTGAGCCCGCCCCCGGATTTGACGCCGTATCAACACACGGGCCTATCAAGCTCGAGGACTTCAAGGGAAAGTGGGTGGTGCTATTCTCACATCCCGCCGACTTCACCCCGGTCTGCACCACCGAGCTGATGGAGTTCGCCCGCCGCAACGACGAGTTTGCCGCCAGGGACGTGCAGCTCATCGGACTTTCCATTGACAGCATCTACTCGCACATAGCCTGGGTGCAGAACATCAAGTCGAACTTCGACGTCGAGATACCCTTTCCCCTGATCGCCGACCTCGACACCACGGTGGCCACGGCCTACGGCATGCTGCACCCGGGCGCGAGTAACACGGCCACCGTTCGTTGCGTGTTTGTCATCGATCCCGACGGCCTGCTGCGTGCCATGGTCTACTACCCGCTGACCAACGGTCGCAGCGTCGACGAGATTTTCAGGCTGCTTGTGTCGCTGCAGACCACGACCGAGCACGCGGTGGCCACGCCCGAGGGATGGAAGGAAGGCGACGACGTCATACAACCGCCACCGCTCACCGTGCCCGACGCCGAGAAGCGGACCAGGGACACCGGCTTGGAGGTCACCGATTGGTACTTCGCGAAGCGAAAACTATAGCAGCACTGGCTTTCGGCCTGCTGCTGGCAGCAGGCGCAGCGACGGCGGCCGTCACAGGGGGCGGCGACAAGGTCGAAAAGCGCCCGTCCACGGTGCAGACCACGTTCAAAAGCGTGGACGCCGTGCTGGCCGCACAGTGGGATTTTCCGTCAACGGGGCTGGCGCCACTGGTGGTCATGATTCCCCCGGGTGGACGCGTGGACCGAAACGGCTGGCCGCCGGGAGCGGACTTTGAACTCGGCAAGGGTGTGTATGAACGCCTGGCCGAGTTGCTGGTAGACAACGGCTACGCGGTCTTCCGCTTTGACGCGCCGGGTGCGGGCCGAAGCAGCCCCGGGCACTGGGCCACAGACAGGTCCAACGCGCTGGAGGCCTACACGCGGGCCATCGACCACGCGCGCGTAGACACCGAGCGCGTGTTCCTGGTCGGACACGGCAGCGGCACCGCAACCATAGGCGCCATATTCGAGCGCTTTGAGAAGGCCAACCCCCTGAAGGGCGTCGCCCTGCTGGGCAACCAGGTGGGCGAGCGGCTCGCGTTGTCGCTCACTTCACCGCTGCTACTGGTCGTGGGTGACAAGTACCCCGATGACCTGTATCAGCACGGGCGTTTCGTGCTCGACGCCCGCGAACACAACGAGGGCTCGAAGCTCGAAACCACGCTCGTCAGCATCGAGGGAAGCGACTCTTCGCTGATGCAGGAAGTATCGGACAACGGCTCGCCGGGCCTCGAACTGCGCCCCGAGGCCACCAGGGCCCTGCTCGCCTGGCTCTCTAATCACCTCGGCTGACACCAACGCGCACAGCCGGCCCACCCACCCCCCCGTGTGAGTGGGCGAACAACCCCGTGGCGGCTGTTTTACCCCTACCTGTTTGCCGTGTGCCTGCTAATCTCGGACACTGGGCTTCTCCACGGCCGGCGCGGTGCCCCGTTAATCTTCTATCGTTGCCATGTTCGACCTTAATTCATCCGCATGCCGGCTCATCGTACTGGCCTCTTGCTGCACGTTCGTGCTGTCGGCCTGCGGCTGGTCGGACGACGATTCTTCGCGGCCCGAACGGCGCGCTGCCGTCACCCTCGCGGAAGCCGAAAGCCGTGCGGTCGAAGTGCGCTTCGACGCGGTGGGCAACGTCAAGGCCAGCCTCAGGGCCGAAATAAGCCCGCAGGTTGACGGCGTCATCACCGGGCTGGGATTCGTAGAAGGCGATACCGTCGCCCGGGGCCAGATGCTCGTGCAACTCGACGACAGCAAGGCCCGCGCGTCGGTCAACGTGGCCCGCGCGGCGCTGGACAACGCAGAGGCCCGCGCCGTGGTCAGCAGGCAACGGCAGTCCAGGATCGAGCGGCTTTTCGGCGACGAGCTGGTATCGGTCGAAGAACTCGAGGCCGCCCGGGCCGACCACCTCGGGGCTCAGGCATCGGTGCGCGAGAACGAAGCCTCGGTCGACCTCGCCACCCGCAGGCTCGAAGAGTACCGGCTGCTGGCCCCCTTCGACGGCGAGTCAGGATACCGGCACTACGACATCGGCAACTTCGTTCGCTCGGGCACGACCCTTCTCGTTGTCACCGACTCCACGCCTGTAGAAATAAGCTTTGGCGTTCCTGACAAGCACGCGGCCCTGATCAAGGAGTCCACACCCGTTCGTGTCGCGGTACCCGGACGATCCGACGTCGTGGAGGGCGTGGTCAAGTTCATAGACCCCGCTGTTGACAGCGAAACCCGGCAGCTGAGGCTCAAGGCCGAGGTCAGCAACCAGGACGGCCTGCTTCGAGACGGACAGTTCGTGGAGCTGAGCCTGGTGCTCGAGTCACGCCCCGACAGCGTGGTTATCCCCGAGCAAGCCATCCTGGGCACAGGCGGAGAGCACTGGGTGTTCGTGGTCACCGATGGCAAGGCCCTGCTCAGGCCCGTGACCCTGGGTGAGCGTCTTCTCGGGGGAGTCGAGCTGCGCGCGGGCATGGAGGCCGGCGAGCAGGTGGTAATTGCGGGCCAACATCGACTGGCCGACGGAGACGCCGTGGCCACCGGCCTCGACGACTGAAGCGATGTTCCTGCCCGAGATCTGTATCAAGCGCCCCGTCCTGGCCACCGTGTTGTCGCTGTCGCTGCTCGCGGTAGGACTCGTTGGCTACTCGCGCCTGCCGGTCCGCGAACTACCGGCCGTCGACTTTCCGGTCATCTCGGTTTCCACGGTGCTGCCCGGCGCGAGTGCGCAGGTAGTAGAAACCGAGATTACCGAGGTGCTCGAAGAAGAACTCAACGGCATAGAAGGCGTGCAGTTCATACGCTCGGTATCGACCGAGCAGGTGAGCAGTATCACCCTGCAGTTTGAACTGCGGCGCGACATAGATTCCGCCGCCCAGGACGTGCGCGACAAGGTTGCGCGCGTGCGCAGGCGGCTGCCCGAAGACGCCCAGCAGCCCCGCGTATCCAAGGTTGATCTCGACGCCCAGGCCATCATGTGGCTCGCCCTGCACTCAAGCACCCGCAACCCCTTTGAACGCATGCACATGGTTGACAAGGTCATCAAGCCGCTGGCCCAGGGTGTGCCCGGCGTGGGCAGCGTGCTCGTGGGTGGGTCCAACCGCAAGGCCATACGCATAGAACTTAACCGCTCGAGGCTCGCCGCGCACGGCATCACTGTGGGCGACGTGGAACGTGCGCTGATGACCCGCAACGTCGAGCTTCCCTCGGGCCGCGTGGAAGGCCAGTGGCGCGAGTTCGTAGTGCGGACGCACGGCGAGGTTTCTTCGCCCGAAGAGTTCGAGGAGCTGGTGATCACGACGAGAAACGGGCACCCGGTTCGAGTAGGTGACGTGGGCGAGGCCCGCTACGGATTTAACAACGAGCGCACGCGGGCCAGGTTCAACGGCACGCCCACCTCGGGACTGGGCATAGTAAAGCAGTCGGGCTCCAACACGCTCACGGTAACCGGGGGTGTAAAAGACCTGCACCGACGGCTCGACGGCCAACTGCCCGAAGGCTACCAACTCGACATCGCCTACGACCAGTCGGGCTTCATCGAGGAATCGGTGCGCGAGGTAAAGCAGTCGCTGGTCGTGGCCGGTGTGCTGGTGCTGCTGGTCATATTCGTGTTCCTGCAAAGTATGCGCACCACGCTGATCCCGAGCATAACGATGCCGGTGGCCATCATGTTCGCGTTCGGGGTGCTCTACTTCCTTGATTTCTCAATAAACAACCTCACCCTGCTGGCCTTGACACTGGTGATAGGCGTGGTGGTGGACGACGCGATCATCGTCGTGGAAAACATCTACCGCCACATGGAGAACGGGGCCACGCGCACACAGGCGGCCATCACTGCCAGCGGTGAAATAACCTTCGCGGTCATCTCTACCACCCTCACCCTGCTGGCAGTGTTCGTGCCCATTGCCTTCATGTCGGGCGTGGTGGGCAGGTTCTTCTACGAGTTCGGCATCGCGGTTGCGGTGGCCGTCAGCGCGTCGAGTTTCGTGGCGCTCACGCTCACGCCCATGCTCTGCTCGAGGTTCCTTTCGGTGGGTAGCACGACGCGAAGGGAAGGCGTGCTGGGCAGCATGGCGCGGCGTTTCGACTCCGACGTCGAGGCTCTTTCGAGAGGCTACCGGCGCGCGCTTGAGTGGTCGCTAAACCACGGACGCTGGCTGGCGGCGCTGCTGCTGCTTGCGATAGTGGTGAGCGGGCTGCTGTTCAAGTCGGTGGGCAAAGAGTTCCTACCCCAGGACGACCGTGGGTATTTTATCGCCGTTATCAGCACGCCGGAAGGATCGACCCTCGACTACCAGGATCGTTACCAGCGACAGGTCGAGAAGCTGCTCGACACCACTACCGAAGTGGCAACCTATTTTTCCATTCTCGCCATAACCCGCGGCGGACCGGGAAAGGTAAACAGCGGCATAATGTTCGTCGGACTTCAGCCCCACGACCAACGCGAACGCAGCATGGCCGAAGTGCTGGGCGAGCTCAGGGGGAGAGCCGCATCGATAGCCGGCGCCGACGCGTATTTTCTTACTTCGAACGCCCTGCAACGCAGCCGCCGCAGTAAACCGCTGCAGTTCGTCATCCAGCACAACGATTTCGACGAGCTGGCCAGGCAGGCCTTGCTGCTCAAAACCGCGCTCGAAGGCGAGCCCGGCTTCATCGACGTCGACACCGACCTCGAGATGAACAAGCCCCAGCTCAACGTGGAGATAGACCGCGAAAAGGCGGCCGCGCTGGGCATATCGCCGCTGGAGATAGCCGACTCGCTGCGCATACTGCTCGGTGGCGCCGACGTTTCGCGATTCAGGCAGGGCAACGAGCGCTACGACGTGATCCTTCAGCTCGAAGCCGCACACCGCCTGTCGCCCGGCGACCTGTCGAGCATCTACGTCAGGACCCGCAGCGGCGAGCTGGTGACGCTTGAAAACGTGGTCACGGTGACCGAAGACGTGGGACCGAGCGAAGTCATACACTACAACCGCAAGAGGGCCGTGGTGGTGGAGGCCAACCTGGAAGACCTGGAACTGGGGCAGGCCATAGAACGCACTTCCCAACTCGCCGCTGACCTGTTGCCGCAGGGCTTCACCACCGATCTGGCCGGGGAGTCACGCGAGTATGCCCGTGGCTCACGTGGACTATCGCTGACCTTCCTGTTCGCCGTAATGGCCATCTACCTTGTACTGGCCGCCCAGTTCGAAAGTTTTGTCCAGCCCATCACTATCATGCTGGCGCTGCCGCTGGCGGTGTTGGGCGCCCTCGCTGGACTGCTGGTCACCGGCATGACCCTGAACATGTACAGCTTCATCGGCATCATCATGCTCATGGGCCTGGTGACCAAGAACTCGATACTGCTGGTCGACTACATAAATATCCTGCGTGCACGCGGCGTAGAAATACGCGAAGCCATACTCGAAGCCGGCTCAGTGCGCCTGCGGCCGATACTGATGACAGCGTTTTCTACGATATTCGGGATACTGCCCATAGCGTTGGGCAGTGGTCCGGGCGCCGAGAGCAGGCGCCCGTTGGGCGTGGCCGTGGTGACAGGAATGATCCTGTCAACGGTGCTGACGCTGATGGTGGTGCCGGTATTCTACCGGGCCACAGACAGAATCGTCGAGCGCTTTCGTTCCCGCAAGCAGAAACCCCAGCCTGAAGGCTGACACACGCCCCCAGACGTGTGATCCAAACATCTCCGGGGCCGTAATCGGCCCGGAAAATGCGGCCAACTCAACCGGGTCGATACCTCCCCGGAGCGTAATCGCCCGGGAAGATACCGGCCCGAAAGAATCAGGCTCCGAGAACGGCCTCTTTAAAGGCCTTGGCCACGCTAAAAGCGGCCTTCGTGCGAGCCGGGATCTGAATCGGCTCACCGGTCTGCGGGTTACGGCCCTGCCTGGCCTTGGTCTCCCTCTTTTTGAAGGTTCCCAAGCCCGGTAGCTTGACCGGATCCCCAGCCTTGACCGCCGAAACGATTATCTGGGACAGTTCATCCAACACCTGGGCCGACTGTGTTTTCGACAGGTCGGTGGCGTCCGCGAGTTTTTCTACCAATTGTGTCTTTGTCATGATTTTCCCCTTCACCTAGGGCGTGTTTTTTTAGTAGCTCCATGCTTAGCGAGAGGGGGCCGACTGTCAAGTTCTGCCTGTGATTATGCGGTCTAAAGTGTGCTCTTCGGCCCTGAACTTCGCTTGCCGGCAGCCCCGGCGAGCGCTCTAACTTATGAAAAAGTCTCGACAAGTTCGATAAGGCCGAGGTCTCGCAGCGAGGAGAACAAATATCCCTTTATTTCTTCTACCGTGTCGTAGCGAAGCACCTCTTTTGCCACTAATTCCGCGTCCTCGCGCTTGACGGCCCGTATGAGCTTCTTCACCACGGGGATATAAATCGGCCCCATACTGAGTTCGTCGATGCCCGTACCAAGTAGAAAAAGCGTGCAAAGGGGGTCGCCGGCCATCTCGCCGCACATCGCCACCCGACGCCCCGCGGAGTGAGCCGCCCGCACCACCTTGGCCACCGATTCGAGCACGGCGGGGTGCAGGGACTGGTACATTGACGCAACGCGGCGGTTGTCACGGTCAACGGCGAGGGTGTACTGGATGAGATCGTTGGTGCCTATAGACACGAAATCGACCTCCCGGACGATGGCATCGGCCCTCAGCACGGCCGACGGCACCTCGATCATTGCACCCAGTTCAACGTCGTCGGGCAGCTCCACGCCTTCGGATTCAAGATCGGCTACGCACTCGGCGTAGATTTCCCTGGCCCGGCGCAGTTCTTCGACGCTGGTTATCATCGGGAACAACACGCGCAGCGAGTAGCCCCTGCCAGCGCGCAGCAAGGCCCGTAACTGTTCCTGGAACAGGCTCTCAACCTCGAGCGATATCCGTATCGACCGCCAGCCGAGAAAGGGGTTAGCCTCGGGCGAGCTTTCGCCGCTGAATGGATACTTGTCGGCACCGAGATCAAGTGTGCGTATGGTCACCGGCTGGGGGGCGATCTTTTCGAACACGCTGCGGTACAGCGCTACTTGCTCGTCTTCGCCCGGAAAGTCGCGGTAGGAGAGAAACGGAAGCTCGGTGCGGTACAGGCCCACGCCCTCGGCTCCGTGCTCGCGGGCAAAATCCAGATCGGCCTGCAGACCCACGTTGGCCATCAGCAATACCCGGTAGCCATCCAGTGTCTCGGCGGGCTCGTCGCGCAGGTCGGACAGCTCCTCCTGGAAAGCCCGGTAGTTGCTGTCCAGGCGTTGGTACTCAGCCTCGACCTCGTCAGTGGGGCGTATGTAGATCGCGCCCGAGTTGCCATCAACGATGATCGGATCGCCATCGCCGCAAGCCGCCAGCACGCCCTCTACGCCCACCACCGTGGGTATCTCCAGCGATTTGGCCAGTATGGCCGCGTGCGAGGTCGTGCCGCCGCTGGCAGTAACGATACCGCGCAGCCGCGTGTGATCGACCATGGCGAGATCCGAAAGCGACAATTCGTGGGCTACCAGTATCGCGTCGTCGCTCACAGCGTCGAGCACGCTGCGCACCCCCATCAGGTTGCGCAGCACCCTCTGGCCCACGTCGCGCACCTCGGCCACCCGCTCCCTGAGGTACTCGTCGGCCATGTTCCTGAAGCTCTCGCTATACTCGTTGATAACCCGCTTGAGCGCTGATTCGGCGGCCATGCCCTCGGATATCTGCTCGCCCACCTTGCGCGAGAAAGAGGGATCTTCGAGCACCATTTTCAGGGCCTCGTAAAGGGCTCCGCCCACTTCTGGCACCAGCAGTCGCATGCGCACACGCGACTGCTCCACCTCCCCGGCGCTGCGGTCCAAGGCCTCGCTGAAGCGCTTGAGCTCCACCGACTCGCCGCCGCCGGGCTTGTCTTCGACCAGCTCGAGGTCGGCCGGCTCGCGTACACAGAAGGCCCGGCCCATGCCGAAACCGGGCGAAGCACCTTGCCCGTTGAGATGCCTGGGGCTCTGCCCGTCGTCTTTCTCGGCCGTGGCGACGGCCCGCTTCTCAAAGCTTTCGAGCCGCTTGATGGCCCGCGCCATGCCCCGGCGATAACGCTCGCGCTCGGCCCCCTCGCGCTGCAGCTGATCGGTCAGGTGGGCGTTGACCATGACCGCGTGTACGTGTCCGGCCACGGCGCGGACCAGGCGCTCCTCGTCATCGGTAAACCTGCGGCGGCGCCGTGACTGCACGACCAGCACTCCCAGCATGCCACTGCCGTCGCCGTCACCCACGGGCACGCCAAGGAAGGAGTGGTACTTCTCCTCGCCGAGTTCGGGAAAAAACTTGAAGGCTTCGTGGGCCAGCGCGTCTTCAACTCGCAGCGGCTCGCTGGATTCGACCACCAGGCCGACCAGCCCCTCGCCGCGCGACATGCTCACCCGCCCTATGCTGCGGGCCGGCAGGCCCTGGGTCGCGGCCAGGGTCAGGTTGCCGCTTTCTTCGTCGTGGCTGTAAAGCGAGCAGACCTCTGCGTCCATGTGCGACGCCACCAGCTTGACCACGCCTTCGAGCGCCTCGTGGGTGTCCTCGGTGCGCCCGACCAACACGGTGATACGTTCGAGAAGGCGCAGCTGGGCACTCTCGCCGGCACCATTCCGACGTTTTCCTCCACCACTTTTTTTACTGGAACCGCCCACGCCCCCGCCACGCGGAATATACATCAGCCGCAGGGCAGCTTACAATCACCCCGCCTGCGAACCGGGGGTAGTAGACGGAGGCCGCCGTATCGAAACCCCGCCGGCGAGCTCGACAGCCCCGTCAAACAAGCTACGGACGTGGGCCTGCGCCTGCCGCACTGCGTCTTCAAGGGGCGCGTCTTCGAGGGGCGCGTCTTCTGTCGCCCGCCCAAGCGCCAGCGCCGCCGCCAGGGCACTGGCGAAGGCACAACCCGTTCCGTGCAACGACGCCCCGCATCGCCGTCCGTTAGGCAATCGCACTACGCCTGTCGAGGTGGCGAGTATGTCTACCGGGTCGCCGGCCAGGTGCCCCCCCTTGACCACCACCGCCCGGGGTCCAAGCGCCAGCAGGGCCTCGGCAGCTCGCTCGGCCTGGTCGAGATCATCGACCTTTGCGCCTGTAAAGGCCGCCGCCTCGGGAGCGTTCACGGTAAGCACGGTGCTAAGTGGAAACAGCCTATCGACCGCCGCCTCGCGGGCTGCCCCCGTGGCCAGCTCCCCGCCCTGCCCCGCTTCAAATACCGGGTCGAGCACAAGCGGCAGGCTCAGCCTTTCTATACGACAAGCCAGTATCTCCACCGTTTCGGGCAGGGGTAATTGCCCGCACTTGACCACCGTCAGCTCAAGGCAGCGGGCCAGCTCATCGAACTGCTCGGCCACGAGATCGGCGGCCACGGGCTCAACCCGCAGCACTGGCCCGCCCGATTGCACGGTCACGGCGGTCACCACGGTGACCCCGGCCACCCCCATGGCCTCAAAAGTCCGCAGGTCGGCCTGCACCCCGGCACCGCAGCTGGGGTCGAATCCACCCAGTGCCAGGACGAAATGATTTCTATTGCCCACGGGCTGAAACTGTCCCCGGACGACCGAGACCGCAAGCCCTTCGTTGACCAAAGGGACCACCGTGGCTACCCTTTACACGTTGCCCCCGTGAAACGTTTACGATGGATTCTTGCCTTGCTCGCCATAACCCTGGGCGGAGCTGCCGGCGTGCTGGGGTCGATACTATACCAGCAGTACTGGACGCAGCTGCCACCCATGGACGGCCTGCTCGACTACCGCCCGCCTGTAGCGACCCGCGTTTACACCCACGACAAGCGCCTGGTCGACGAGTTTTACTTTCAAAAACGCTACCTGGTGGCCGTCAACGACATCACGCCGCTGGTACAGAACGCCTTCATAGCAGCCGAGGACTCCGACTTCCGACGCCACCGTGGGATCGACCCGCGTGGCATCGCGCGGGCCTTCCTTGCCAACCTCAAGGCGGGTACCGTCGTGCAGGGCGGCAGCACCATAACCCAGCAGGTGGTCAAATCGCTGGTATTGTCTCCCGAGCGCAGCTACCGCCGCAAGCTGCGCGAGATCATGCTCTCGCTCAGACTCGAGAAAGAGCTGAGCAAGGACGAGATCCTCTATCTCTACCTCAACGAGATCTACCTCGGCGACGGCAACTACGGCGTGGGCGCGGCGGCGCGGTCTTACTTCGGCAAGGAGGTGGCCGAGCTCAACGCTGGTGAGGCTGCCCTGCTGGCCGGGCTGCCGCAGGCACCCAGCCGATACTCGCCCACGCGCAACCCCGAGGGCGCGCGCAAGCGACAACTCTACGTACTCAGGCGCATGCACGAAGAAGCTTTCATCGACACGCGCACCTACGCTTCGGCCAGCAGCCACCACGCCGAGGTCCAGCCCAGGGGCACACCGGCCGGCAAGGTGGGCAGCTACTACACCGAATATGTGCGTCGCTACCTGGCCGAAGCCTACGGCCGCGAGGCTACCTACCACAAGGGTTTCGAGGTCTACACGAGCATGGATCTGGATATGCAGGCGGCGGCCGAACGGGCAGTGCGCGACGGCGCCTACACCATCGACGCGCTGCTGGGCTACCACGGGCCGGTGGGACACCTGGAGGCCGACGAACTCGATAAGCGCCTGGCCGCCGACCGGGCCGACGAATCCCTGGAGACGCTCAACGAAAACGGTGACTACGAGGGCGTGGTCGTAGCCGTCAACGGCGACATCATCAGGGTGGCCGTGGGCCCCCAGCAGTCGTCCATCGACGTGGCCGGGCTGGAGTGGAAACCCGGCGTTTCGCCGCGTGGTTTTCACGTCGGCGACCTCGTTAAACTGGTGGCCGAGGTGCACGACGACGAGCCCACCCTGTTGCTGCGGCAAGAACCGCAGGTGCAGCTCGCGCTGTTGTCGGTCGAGCCATCAACGGGGCAGGTAAAAGCCATGGTCGGCGGTTTTGACTTCGCGCTGAGCGAGTTCAACCGCGCCACCCAGGCCAGGCGACAGCCGGGCTCAGCCTTCAAGCCCTTTGTTTACGCGGCCGCGTTGGACAACGGTTACACGCCGGCCAGCGTCATTCTCGACGCACCCATCCAGTACGTGGACCACGTGAGCGTGTGGCGACCGCAGAACTACAGCCGCCGCTTCTACGGACCCACCACGCTCAGGCGCGCGCTGGAGAAATCGCGCAACGTGGTAACCGTGCGAGTGGTACAGGATCTGGGCGTGGACACAGTGGTCGACTACGTAAAGCGCTTCGGTTTCAGCAACAAGATAGGCCGCAACCTGTCCATAGGCCTGGGCACCTCAGAGGTTTCGCTCAAGGACCTGCTGCGCGCCTACACGCCCTTTGCCGACGGCGGCATCCTGCACGAGCCGGTTTTCATAACCAGGGTTGAAGACTCACGCGGCTACGTGCTCGAAGAAAACCTGCCCGAGCCCGTGCGCGTACTCACTGAGCAGACCGCCTACCTGATGTCGCGACTGCTCAGGGGCGTGGTCGAAAACGGAACCGGGCGCGGCGTGCGCGCGCTGGGACGGCCCACGGGCGGCAAGACCGGCACCACCAACGAGCAACGCGACGCGTGGTTCGTTGGCTTCACGCCCGACCTGCTCACGGGCGTGTGGGTGGGCTATGACGACAGCCGCGAGATCGGCGCCCGCGGCACCGGCGGACGGGTGGCCGCGCCGGTGTGGCTCGACTACATGACCAGCGCGCACGAGGGCCTGCCGGTAAGGGACTTCGAAATGCCGCCGGGGATAACCTGCGTGCAGATCAACCACGAAACCGGCGAGCGCGCGTCCCTGCAAGACACAGACCCACGGCTGGAGTGTTTCAGCAGCGGCAGCGAGCCCGAACACGAAGACCAGGCCTGGCTGGACATCAACGAAGCCGATTCCGAGGAACTCGACCTCGACCAGCTAGCGCCGGCCTCGCTTGAAATTTTTCCGCTGCTGCCCTGAAACGGGAAGCGCCTACAGGCCCCAGGTCGCTGCGAGCAACTGCCTGGTTTTTTCAGTGTCGGGGCCGGCCTCGGCCTGTCCCGGCCAGCCGACGCGTTGGCCGCCCAGCACCCCCAGCACCGAATCCACCGAACGACTCAGCGCGCCCAGTTCGTAGCCGCCTTCGAGCAGTAACATCGCACGCCCATCGGCCGAGCTGTCTGCCAGCTCAAGCAGGTCCGAGGCCATGCAGGCAAAGTCGTGCTCGTCCAGGCCAACCTGTGCCAGGGGGTCGTCGCGGTGGGCGTCAAAGCCGGCGGACACGAGTACGAAGTCGGGATCAAACGCACCGGCCACCGGCAGCAGTACCTCCCTGAAGGCCGACTCGTAGCCGGCCCAATCGACGCCGGCCGCCACCGGCAGGTTGACGGTAAATCCCTCGCCCGGGCCCTGGCCGGTTTCTCCACAGGCGCCGCTGCCCGGATACCAGGGGTACTGGTGCAACGAAACGTACATAACGCCGGGGTCGTCGTAGAAGCGGTGCTGAGTGCCGTTGCCGTGGTGGACATCCCAGTCCACGATCAACACGCGTTCCACGCCGTGCACTCGTCTCAGGTGCTGGGC
>CAUZFM010000017.1:0-34733 GCA_963579235.1 uncultured Binatia bacterium (SeqCode) | reverse complement strand
GGCAGCGACACCCAGTTGGTGGCGCCGGTACGGCTGGGTAACGACAGCTACGTTGCTGCAGGCTCGACGGTGTCGAGCGACGTGGAAGACGGCGCGCTGGTGTTCAACGACAAGCCGCAGCGGGTTCGCGAAGGCTGGGTCGCGGGTTTTCGCCGCCGCATGAAGCGACTCAAGAAGGGGAGCGCTTCCTGAAGTGTGCGGCATTGTAGGTTACGTAGGCTCGAGGCCAGCCGACGAGGTATTGCTAGCCGGCCTGCGTAAGCTCGAGTACCGAGGTTACGATTCGGCCGGGGTGGCGACGCTTAACGGTGGTAAAATAGAAGTGCGCCGCGCCGTGGGCAAGCTCGACAACCTGGTGGCCGTGCTGGCCGAGAACCCGGTGGAGGGCAGCTTGGGCATCGGCCACACGCGCTGGGCTACACACGGGCGGCCGTCCGAAGAGAACGCGCATCCGCACCGCGCAGGCGACGTCGTTCTTATTCACAACGGCATAATCGAAAACTACGTCGAACTGCGCGAACAGCTGAGCAAGCAGGGTTGCGAGATACAGTCCGAGACCGACACCGAGGTGATATCCCACCTGGTCGACCTCGAGCTCAAGAAATCAGGCGACCTGCTCGCGGCGGTCCGCTCGACGATAGGGCTTCTCGACGGCTCGTTTGCCATCGTGGTCATGTCGGCCGCTGAGCCCGGGCGGCTGGTGGCGGTAAAGAACGCCACGCCGGTGGTCATAGGGCTGGGAGAGGGCGAGAGCTTCGTGGCCTCGGACGTACCTGCCCTGCTCGAGTACACCCGCGACGTGGTCTTTCTCGAAGACGGCGAGATAGCCGAGCTGACCACCGATGGAGTTTTGCTGTCGGATTTTTCGGGCGCCGAGGTCACCAGGAAAGCCCGGCGCATTACCTGGGATCCGGTCACGGCCCGCAAGGGCGGATACGAACATTTTCTCATCAAGGAGATACACGAGCAGTCGCAGGCCATCATCGACACCACCCGTGGGCGTATCGCCCAGGAGAGCAGTCGCGTGGCCCTGCCCGAACTCGACGCTATCTCCGACCGCCTCGACGGCATAAAGCGGGCGACCCTGGTGGCCTGTGGCACGGCGTGGCACTCCTGCCTCGTGGGCAAGTTCATACTCGAGCGTTTCGCGAGGCTGCCCACCGAGGTCGATTACGGCAGTGAGTTTCGCTACCGCGATCCCCTGGTCGACGAACACACGCTGGCGGTGGTGGTGTCGCAGTCAGGTGAAACAGCTGACACGCTGGCGGCAATGGAGTCGGCGCGCGAGCGCGGCGCGCCAGTGCTGGCGGTGTGCAACGTGGTCGACTCGTCCATCGCGCGCAAGGCCGACGCGGTCATCTACACCCACGCCGGCCCCGAGATCAGCGTCGCCAGTACCAAGGCCTTCACCACCCAGCTCACGGCGCTGTACCTGCTGGGCCTCTACCTGGGCGATCGCGCCGGAACCGTTGACCGGCAGCTCGAGGACGAGTGCATACAGGCACTGGTGCAGCTGCCCGCGTTGGTAGAAAAAACCCTGCAGTGCGAGGCCGAGGTCAAAAAGGTGGCGCGTCGTTTCGCGTCGGCCTCCGACCTGCTCTTTCTCGGTCGTGGCATCAACTACCCCATAGCCCTTGAGGGTGCGCTCAAGCTCAAGGAGATTTCTTACATACACGCCGAGGGCTACCCCGCCGGTGAGATGAAGCATGGGCCCATAGCGCTGATAGACGAGAACCTCCCGGTGGTCGTGCTCATCCCGCGTGACGAGGTCTACGAGAAAACCCTGAGCAACCTGCGCGAGGTCGAGGCACGAGGTGGCCGTATTATTGCGATCACTGACAATGCCGACGACGATCTCAGGGCGGTGGCCGAGTGCGTGATAACCGTGCCCAGCACGAGCACGTCGTTGCTCCCGGTGCTGCTCACCGTGCCGCTGCAGTTGCTGGCCTACCACGTGGCCGTTGAGCGCGGGACCGACGTGGACCAGCCGCGTAATCTCGCCAAGAGCGTCACCGTCGAGTAGGCGCCCGTCAGCTCGATAGCCCCCCGTTTTCTCTACCCCGCGTCAGGGCTATAAAGCCCACTCAGTGGCCGATAACCAGACAGGACAGGAAAGCGGGCTCGCCGGGGGTAACTCGCCCGTCAGCTCGATAGAAGACGCGGTCGAGGACATACGCCTCGGGCGGATGATAATCCTCGTGGATGACGAGGACCGTGAGAACGAGGGTGACATCTTTGTAGCCGCCGACAAGGTTACTCCCGAGCACATCAATTTCATGATGCGCGAGGCCCGCGGGCTTATCTGCATGCCGCTTACGACTTCGCGGGCCGACGAACTCGGGCTGCGCATGATGGTGCCCGAAAACACTACTCCGCTGGGCACCGGTTTCACGGTGTCGATAGATTCGCGCAAGTGCGGTGGCCTGGGCATGGCCGCGTCCGATCGCGCGCTTACCATCAGGGAGGCGGTGCGCGAGGGCGCCACGGCGTCTGATTTTCTGAGCCCGGGGCACGTATTTCCGCTGCGCGCCCGCGACGGTGGCGTGCTGGTTCGCACTGGGCAGACCGAGGGGTCGGTGGACATGTCGCGGCTTGCCGGGTTGTCGGCGGCCGGTGTCATCTGCGAGATTCTCAACGAGGACGGCACGATGGCGCGCATGCCCGAGCTGGTGAAGTTCAGCCACCGCCACTCGATCAGGATTGCGACCATCGCCGACCTCATACAGTACAGGTTGCAGACCGAGTCGCTGGTCAAACGTCTCGCGTCGTCTCGATTGCCCACGCGCAGCGCCGGCGAGTTTGAGATCCACGTGTATGGCAGCGACGTGGAAGACGGCGAGCACGTAGCCCTGGTCAAAGGCAGGATCGACCCCGACAAGCCGGTACTGGTGCGCACCCACGCTGAGTATCTGCCCGGCGACGTTTTTGCGTACAGCCACCGTAATACCGGTGCCCTGCTCGAGGCATCTATGCGACGTATCGACGAAGAGGGGGCGGGCGTGGTGCTGTACGTGAGGAGACACGGGCGCGGTGCAGAGTCGCTGTCAGCTGGTAGCGACGGGGTCGTGTCGACCAGTCCAGCGAGCCGCCTGGCGGCATTCAAGGACTACGGCATCGGCGCACAGATCCTGCGAGACCTGGGCGTGAGGCGCATAAGGCTGCTCACCAACACTCCGCCGAGGCTGCCCAACCTGGCCGGCTACGGCCTCGAAGTAGTTGAGACGGTGCCCATCGCCGTGCCCGACGATCTTACCTCGGGCGCTAAGACGACCTGACCCCGGCTCAGCGCAGGGTCAAGAGGATAAAGTGGGTGTTGATGCCCGAGTTGGCGTCGGCCCACAATCCCGCGTGCGAAAGGTGGCGCAGGCGGTAGCCGACGGCCAGTAGTTTTCCACCGGGCGTGGGCAGGTCGAAGCCCACTCCGACCTGGTCGCTGAACAGTATGCGCGAACCCAGGTTCAGTCCGCGCAGGTCCGACCACGCTATACCCACGCCGGCTTCTATCCATGGGCGCAGCAGGCCTTGTCCAGTTCCCTGCCAGCGTAACATCGGCACCAGCTGCAGGTCGAAGCTTTCGCGGTCACCCGCGAACAAAGTGAGCAGTGGCTCAAGCACAGTGGCGATTGTGCCTCCGTGACGACGGGCCGCGGCGTCAAGAAAATCGGGTCCCCGTCGTTCGTGGCGGTATCCCAGCGAGAGGCTGTACATGGAGACGTCGCCCTTTTCAGAAAAGCCCGCCGCGACTATCGGTCCCGACAGGGTGGCGCTCGCGGTGTCGGCAGGGGGCGATTCGCCTGCCCATACGCTGTTTGCGCCCAGCAAAAATATTGCCAGCAGGACGGCTGAAAGCGGTCTCGCCACGTTTCTCATGGTCGGTGCATCCTGCTCGCAATATTCACGCGATAAGAGATACCCGGCCGCGAGCAGGCTCGCAAACCGGTGCCAGGACGGGTAGGCTGGAGAGCGTGTTGTTTTTTTCAAGGCGGGTAGGGCAACCACGCTCGCGGATGGTTTCCGGGCAGCGTTCAGCTGCAGCGCCAGGCCTGCTGTTGGGCCCCGCGATGTTGTCCGCCGCGATGTTGTCCGCCGCGATGTTGTCCGCCGCGATGTTGTCTGCCGCGATCTGGATTATAGGTCCGGTACCGGCCTGGGCGGCCACCGTCCAGGGGCCGGCCCGCGCCGAGTTCAAGCTGAGTGATAACCGTCTTCTTCCCGGTGACAGCAGCACGGTTGAACTGACGCTATCTATCGCCGATGGCTGGCACATCAACGCTGTTGATCCCGGTCTCGAGTTTCTCGTGCCGGCCAGTCTCGATTTCAAGCTCCCCGACGGCGTGTCGGTTTCTGAGCTGACCTGGCCTGCCCCGCAGCGTACCCGGGTTCGCTTTGCCGGGGGCAACGACATCTATACCCACGAGGGCAGCATCACGGTCAGTGGCCAACTGCACTACGATCGCATTGCTCCAGCCACTGGTGGCGCGGTGGCCATACTCAGCTACCAGGCCTGCAACGAAACACTGTGCCTGCGACCCGAGACCATAAGGGTGCCGCTGGCGATAGAGTTCGTTCCCCTGCAAGCGACCGAGCGGGCCGGACTGGGCTACTACAGCAACCTTGGCCACCACACCGGGCTAGCGCTCGGCGGACTGTCGCGGGATGGTAGCCGGGTTCTTCTGCTTGGCCTGTTGCTGGTGGGGCTGGCAATCAACCTCGTGCCCTGCGTCGGTCCCCTGCTGGGATCGTCGGCGAGGGCGCTCGACCAGGTCTCGAGCTCGGGCCCGTTGCGGGCGTCGGTGGGCCTGCTGGCATACGCGGCAGGTAGTTCACTGGTACTTGCCTCGTTGGTGGGCGCGGCCGCTTCACTCGAATCGGGTCCACTGGCCGGCAACCCGGTGGTCTACCGGGCAGCGCTGGCGATGCTGGCCGTGGCCTTGTGCTCGTTGGGACTGGCGGTGGGGTCGCCGCGTTCGGTGCCGGGCTCGGCTGTTGCCTGGCTGTTTCTCGCGGGCATGGCAGCCGGCCTGCTCGGCGCGCCGCTGGTCGCCCTGGTGACGGTGGTGATTTCGAAAACAGGCGCTTCTCAACCGTGGATGCTGGCCTCGGCGGCGGCCGTGGTGGCCTTGCTGCCCTCGCTTGCGCTGGTGACGCTGGCCCGCTCGGGAGCTGACGCGGACACCGTTCCCGCCTGGGTGGAGCACTTATTCGGCTGCGCGCTGCTGGTGGTGGCCTGCAGGCTGGCGGCACCCGTGCTGCCCGAGCCCCTGTCGACTTCGCTCGTGCCGGTTTTCGTGTTCCTGGCCGCGTTGTACATCGGCCTTGTTGACCGCCCGGGGCCGCTGTCGATATCTGCGGGCTCGCTGGCTCGCACCGCGGGCGCGGCTCTGCTGCTGGTGGCCACGGCGTCGGTCGCGGCGCCTGCGCCGGAGTCGACCGGCCTGGCCTGGCAGGAATTTTCGGCCGAAGTTTATGACGCCAATCGGCGCAGCGGGCGCCCCATGGTGATAGAGTTTACTGCCGACTGGTGCCTGCCCTGCCAGGAAATGGAAGAACAGACTTTCAGTGATGAAGGGGTCGTAAAGGCGTCAGAGGGCATCGACTTGTTGAGCGTGGACATGACCGCCATCAACGATTTCGTGGAGAGGGTAATGAAATCCTTCGAAGTGCAGAGCGCCCCGACAACAATATTTTTTGACTCGTCGGGCAAGGAAGTTGCGCGACGAGCGGGTTTTATAGGGGCGGCCGACTTTATCCGGTTGCTCCGGCAGGCAAGTGAAGGTACACCTGCTAAGACCGGTATCTGAGCCTCGCCCCGTCCGGGGCCGCCAGGAGGAATCACCATAGAGTTTGCTGAACTTGACCTTCCCGAACAGGTAAGACGCGGTATTGTGTCGGTGGGCTTCACCCACTGCACCCCTATACAGGAGCAGTCGCTTCCGCTTGCCTTGCAGGGACGAGACGTGGCCGGACAGGCCCAGACGGGCACGGGTAAAACCGCTGCTTTTCTCATAGCCATGTTCAGCCTGTTGCTGCGCCGGGAGGCGCGCAGGCCCGAGGACGGTGGGTCCGCTCCGCGCTGCCTCATCGTTGCTCCTACGCGCGAGCTAGCCGTGCAAATAAAGGACGAAGCCCTGCTGCTGGGCCGATACTGCGACATGGAGATAGCCGCTGTTTACGGCGGCGTGGATTACGAGAAACAGCTCAACCACGTGAAGTCGGGCATAGACGTGCTCGTGGGTACGCCCGGGCGGTTGATCGACTACTACAAGCAGAGAGCCTTCACGCTCGATCACCTCGAGGTCCTCGTCATCGACGAGGCCGATCGCATGTTCGACATGGGGTTTATCGACGATATCCGTTACATGCTGCGCAATATGCCTCCGCCCGATCGTCGCGTGTCGTTTCTCTACTCCGCGACCTTATCGCAGAGGGTGGTTGAACTCGGCTACGAGCACCTGAATGACCCTACGCAGGTGGAGGTGTCGCCCGAGCAGGTGACCGCCGACAACATCGAGCAGGTCGTTTACCACGTGGGCATGGACGAGAAGTTTTCGTTGTTGCTGGGACTGCTGCGTCGCGAACAGCCCGATCGCGCGCTGCTGTTTGTAAACACGAGGATAATGGCAACCCAGCTGGCCGAGAGGCTCACTCTGGAAGGTTTCAAAGCCGGGGCCCTGGCGGGCGACGTGGATCAGCGCAAGCGGTTGAAGTTGCTCAACGGTTTCAAGGATGGCTCGATCAGCCTGCTCGTGGCCACCGATGTGGCCTCGCGGGGGCTGCACATTGAAGAAGTCAGCCACGTTTTTAACTACGACCTGCCGCAGGACGCCGAGGACTATGTCCACCGCATAGGCCGAACCGCCCGTGCCGGGGCTTCGGGCAAGGCTATTTCACTGGCCTGCGAGCGTTACGTGTATTCTTACGAGGCCATCGAGGAGTTCGTCGGCTACAGCCTGCCCTTTGAATTTCCGGCCGATGAGTTGCTGGCGAAGCCCAAGCGGTGGACTCCCAAGCGCGTCAATCGCGGTGGTCCCGGTGGTGCCAGGGGCGGACCGGGTGGTGGACGTGGTGGCGGACGCGGTAGTGGTTCCGGCAGTGGCCCTGGCAGGTCGCCTGGCAGTGGCGGTCGTCAGCGGCAGCGAAGGTCGGCCGTTTAGAGCGTGCTGACCGACTGACAGGGGGAGGGTCGTTGGCGGTACTGGCAGCGCTTGTCTGTCTGGCGTGTTACGCCGCGACCTATCGTTTCTACGCAGGCTATCTCTCCTCGCGCATCTTCTCGCTGCGCGCAGATGTTGCGACCCCGGCCCACCAACTGCGTGACGACATAGACTTCGTACCCGCGCCGCGTGGAGTTCTCTTTGGCCACCATTTTGCTTCTATAACTGGTTTGTCGCCGATGCTCGGTCCGGCCATCGCCGTGATCTGGGGCTGGCTGCCGGCCATGATCTGGGTGGTAGCAGGTTCGCTGTTCATAGGTTGCGTGCACGACATGAGCGCTCTCGTGTTGTCGGTACGCGCGCGCGGCTTGTCAGTGGGGGCCATCACCGAGGGCATCATCGGTGCGCGCGCCAAGACGATGTTCCACGTCATCATCTTTTTCGGCGTGGCACTGGCTATGGGCGTGTTCGTGTCGATTCTCTGCGACCTGTTCATGCCTGGGGCTTACCCGCAGGCCGTGATGCCGTCGACTGTTATCATGGCGCTGGCCGTGGTTACGGGTATGGCTTCGTACAAGAGGGGTGTGTCGATGACCCGGCTCGCCACGGCAGCATTCGTGATCACCTTGCTGGCCGTGTTCCTGGCGGCCACCAACGAGTGGCTGTCGCCGCAGTGGGATAGCCGCGGTGGCTGGGGGGCACTGCTGCTGGCTTACGCTTTCGGTGCCTCGGTGCTGCCGGTCTGGCTGCTGCTGCAGCCGAGGGATTTTATCAACTCGCTACTGCTGTATCTCGGTATGGGTCTTATGTACGGCGGTTTTTTTGTCCTCGCGCCCGAGTTTTCTTCGCCCGCGGTGGTGCTCAATCCCGAGGGGGCGCCGCCGATGTTTCCCTTCGTGTTCGTGGTCATCGCCTGTGGGGCGGTGTCCGGCTTTCACGGGCTGGTGGCATCGGGAACCACCGCCAAGCAGCTCGACCGTGAAACCGACGCGCGGGCTATCGGCTACGGCGGCATGATGGGCGAGTCGCTGCTGGGCCTGATGGCGGTGCTGGCCTGCACGGCCGGCTTCAGTTCTGCGGGTTCCTGGCACGAACACTACTCGAGCTGGGGGGCGGCCAATACCCTTGGCGGTAAGCTGGGCGTGTTCATAGAGGGCGGGGCACGTTTTGTTTCGACCCTAGGGCTGCCCTCCGAGTTGTCTACCGCATTGATATCGGTAGTGGTGGTGTCGTTTGCTCTCACTACCCTCGACTCGGCTACGCGCCTGCTCAGGTACAACATAGCCGAGATGGGGCAGGGCCTCGGCGTGAAGCGCGAGAACCGTTTTGTGACCTCGGCGATGGCCGTGTTGGTGATAGGCTTCTTTGCTTTCTACGAGGTCGACGGCAAGCCCATGGGGCTCACCCTCTGGGGCCTGTTCGGTACCACCAACCAGTTGCTCGCCAGCCTGACGCTGATCCTCGTGTCGCTGTACCTGTACCAGCGAGGCCGCAACCCGCTGGTCGCCGCCGTGCCCGCCGTCTTCATGACGATTACGACCGTGGTGGCGATGGTGAACAATCTTGGTCGTTTCTACGACGCCGGCCAGCACCTGTTGTTCGCGGTCGGCCTGCTCCTGCTGCTGCTGGCCCTGGGCATTGTGGGCGAGGGGCTGCGCGCGCTCAGGCGGGCGATCACTGCGAGGGCTGCCGGCCCGCCGCTCGACCGCCTCTCGGTATTCTGAAGGTAAGGCACCCGACAGGGGCCAAGCGCACGGGGACGCCTCGCCATTCTGGAGAGGACGATTGTTGTGCAAAAACCATTGGCAGACGCGCCGCAGCCTGATAGGTTACGTCTGGAGATGGCTTTGGACTCTTTTCCCGACGCGGTCCATAGCGTGCCGCTTGCCAGTCAGGAAGCTTCCCCGAGCAAAAGTTTTGCCCTTGACGAAGAGGGACGCCGGTGCCTGGCTGAGGCCACCGCACCGCGAGTAAACGAGGCTATCGAGGCAGGCTCGGCCAATGATTATGGTCTTGACCTTGTCTTCCGTTCCCGCTCGGAACCGCTGTTCAAGTTTCTTTTTGACAACTACTGGCGGGTTGATCTGCAGGGGCTCGAGAACCTGCCCGAGGACGGCGGCGCCATACTCGTGGGTAATCACTCGGGTGCGCTGCCCCTGGACGCGACCATGGTCTGCTACGCGCTGTCCAACGTCTGGAAGCCCGGCCGCGTGGTCCGGCCGCTCTTTGACGCTTTTGTAGAGGGCATGGGGCCGGTGGCGGACGCTTACCGCAAGATGGGTGGGGCGCCGGCCCGCTACGCGGTTGCCGACGATCTTCTCGGCCGTGGCGAACTGCCCCTTATATTTCCCGAGGGGGTAAACGGTGTCGCCAAGCTCTTCGACGAGCGTTACAAGCTGCGTCGCTTTGCCACCTCGTCCGCCAGGCTGAGCCTGCGCCACCGTGTGCCCATCATTCCCTTTGCCGTCATCGGGGCGGAGGAAACCTACCCGGTCATCGGTCGCAGCAGGAGGCTGGGCCGCTTGCTCGGCGCGCCCTACATGCCCATCACCCCGCTGTTTCCACTGCTCGGCCTGGGCGGATTGTTACCCCTGCCCACGCGTTGGACCCTGGTGTTCGGCAAGCGGATTTATCTCTACCGTGAGAATCGTTTTCGCGGTGAAGGCAGCACTGATTTTGACGCCATGTCGCAAAGGCTTCGGCGTACCGTGCAGGTGCTCATTCGCCGTAAGCTGGGCCAGCGCAAGTCGATCTTCCTTGGCTGAGCACCTTCGCTGCCCATCGTCGCGAGTAATGACGGCCAGCAGCATGGTTGTCGCGACGCTGCTGTTGCTCGGCGTCGCCGCCTGTCGCCCGTCTTCTCCCGTTGCGCCCACTACCGTTACGTCCATGCCGCGCGTACCGATACTGTTGCTGACCGTAGACGCGCTGCGGGCCGACCACCTGTCGATATACGGTTATCCGAGAGACACCGCTCCCGCGCTCAGTCGGTTGGCCGAGGACGCGGTTGTTTTTGAACGTGCGTTTACCCCCTGTCCCCGTACCAGCCCGGCCTTCGCGTCGTTGTTTACCGGGAAATATCCGCACGGCCACGGGCTGAGGCAACTGGGGCAGGAGCTGGCCGGCGAAAATCTCACCCTGGCCGAATTGCTCGCGGAGGCTGGTTACAGCAGTCGCGGATTCGTGAGCAGCACGGTGCTGGTCGGGCAACTCTCGGGTCTTGACCAGGGCTTTGATGCCTGGGATGACCTGCTGCCGGCGCGCGAACGCAACCGTGAGAACTATCAGCGCATCGCGGCCGAGACCGTGGCCAGCGTCGCCCGCGAGCTGGACGGGGGGTGGCAACCCGGCTTTCTTTTTCTGCACCTGATCGATCCGCACGGACCCTACGCAGCGCCCGAGCCGCGTAGCTTTGCGCCCGGCCCGGCGGCGGCTGCCTCCGGACTGTTCGAGCCCTCGCTGGTACCCGAATACCAACGGCTCGACCAACGGCCGCGCCTGCGTGATTACATCGACGCCTACGATGCCGAGATAAGTTATGCCGATGCCTCGCTGGGGCGCTTGCTTGAGAGGCTGCGGCAGACTGACCTCTACGACAGGGCGTTGATCGTAGTTACGTCTGATCACGGCGAGGCATTCGGCAAACACGGTTCCTGGTTCAGGCACGGGGCGACACTGCACGAGGAGTCGACCAGGGTGCCATTGCTGATTAAGCTGCCCGCCGGCCCGCGCGCAGCAGCGCCCGCGCGGGTGACGGGAGCGGTATCATTGGTAGACCTGCTTCCCACCCTGCTGGACTACGCCGGGGTGTCGCCACCACCCGGGCTGCACGGCAGCAGCTTGCGGGGCCTGCTCGAGGGCGACCCGCAAAGCTCCCGCGCCGTGTTTTCTACCCGGACGGGGAGGACCAGCAAGTGGGCAGCCCACACCCGCCAAGGCACACTGCTGGCGTCGGACTGCTCCGGCGGTGACCCGGGGCTGTGCGGGTGGCGTTGGTTCGCCGCCGCCGACGCTGACAGCCGCGACGGCTTGCCGGCCGCCAGCGCTCCAGCGGGCACGGCCGAAAAACTGCGCGACTTCGTTACCCGCTCGCGAGCAGCCACACTGTCGTTCGCTGTAACGAGGCGCTATCGTCCGTCGGACCGGGATTTTGTCGGGAGCTTCATGCAGGAGCACAACCGCGGCGCGGCTGGCCTCGACAGGGAGCAGCGACTCGCACTCGAGGAGCTCGGCTACCTGGAACCCCTCGCCGACGATGAGCACCCTGCCGGCCGGAAGCCGTCCGAGCAGGATCACAGGAGGTAACCACTACCGTGGCAGCAACGCTTTATGTAAAGACCGGGTGTCCGTACTGCGCGGCCCTGCGCGATCGCCTGCAGGCCGAGGGAAAGACGTTCTCGGAGATAAATGTACTCGAACAACCCGAGCGCGTGCCCGAGTTGCTCAAGCTGAGCGGCGGTGAGCGCATAGTGCCGGTGCTCGTAGACGGGGGCCGCGTGGAGGTAGCCCCTGACGGGGGTTGAGGATTCTAGAACGCGGCCGTGCGCCGCATAATCCAGCTGCTACTTGCTCTCCGGCCGTTGCCTTGGGGCTCGTCCCTGGGCCGCCGCCGCAGGCATGAAAATTGCCGGTAATTGTTTGCATAAAAGTATTGCTAATCGTCCGCAACCCGTTGTAGTGTTCGAGTCAGGCATGGAATTTTTCGATGAGGGGGATAAGGCAATTTCTTCGCCTCGGTGACTGCGTCTGGCAGTTCTACCGGGATGATTGGGGTAACGGCGTGGTCGTCGAGGTCATGACCTCAACGATAATCGGCGGCACCTGCCTGGTGCGGATTCTCTTCGAAGACGGCCAGCAGCGTACCTTCAACAACGACCTTAACAGCGAGATGTGTTGCGCCCGCATGGGCATGCGCAGGGAGCACGTTTTCGGTCGGGGCCGCGATCGCAGCGGCAGCCGCAGGCCGGTCACCCGCCAGGTAACAGCCGCAGGGCTCGGCTGAGAACTCCTTTCGAGAGATCGCCGGCGGTCAGTCTTCAGTATCAGCCTGGGCAGTGTTGTCGGCGGCTCCAGCAGGCGCTGCCGTGTCGCTTGATGGGCTGTCGCTGGCCGGCAGTGGCTTGCCCCAGGGGTCGGTGGGAGCGATGCCTATCTTGTCGAGCGTGGCCAGGGTGTCCGTGTTGACCCATTCCGTTCCCATAACGCAGGGCCTGGGCTGACCGTTCTCGTCAACGGCCGACGGGCCGGCGACGTTGAAGTCCAATTGCATTCTCTTTGCCACGGTCGGATACCCTGCCACGGATACGACCGAGTTGCCAGCCTGCCGTTAAGTTGATATCGCTGCTCTTTCGGCCCTCCTGCGGCTACAGGCGATGGACTACAAGGATACACTCAACCTCCCGAGCACTTCGTTTCCCATGCGTGCCAAGTTGCCACAGCGGGAGCCCGAGTTGCTCAAGCGTTGGCAGGAGGAGGGGCTCTGGCAGCAGATGGGACAGCTGCGGGAGGGCTCCACGCCCTTCCTGTTTCATGACGGTCCGCCGTACGCCAACGGCAACATCCACGCGGGCCATGTTCTGAACAAGGTGCTCAAGGACATAGTGGTCAAGTACCGGCACCTTGCCGGCTTCCGGGTCTCGTTTCGTCCCGGCTGGGACTGCCACGGATTGCCCATAGAGCTGGAGGTCGAGAAAAAACTCGGCCGCAAGAAGAGAGCGGATACCAGCCGCGTTGAAGTACGGCAGCTGTGCAGGGATTACGCCTTGGCCTGCGTTGACCGCCAGCGCGAAGACTTCAAGCGCCTG
Organism: uncultured Binatia bacterium (SeqCode); assembly: GCA_963579235.1. Lineage (GTDB taxonomy): Bacteria > Desulfobacterota > Binatia > UBA1149 > UBA1149 > UBA1149. The sequence goes on along the minus strand of CAUZFM010000017.1, from coordinate 21,775 downwards.
GGCATACAGGCCGACTGGGACAATCCGTATCTTACACTGGACAAGGCCTACGAGGCTGACGAACTGCGCGAGCTTGCACGCCTGGCTGACTCGGGTGCGCTGTATCACGGCAGGCGCCCGGTCCACTGGTGCTCGTCCTGCCGCACTGCCCTGGCCGAGGCCGAGGTCGAGTATTCGGATCACAGTTCAAGGTCGGTTTACGTTCGCTTTGCGTTTGCCGGTGCGACCGGTGACTTGCAGGCGCTGGTTGAAGAGGGGCTGGGCGTTGCCATCTGGACCACCACACCGTGGACCTTGCCCGCCAACCTCGCCATCTGCGTGAACCCCGGTTTTGACTACGTTGTCGTAGACGCGCCCGGCGGCCCCCTGCTGGTGGCCGAGGGCATGCTCGAGCAGTTGCGCGAGGTGTTGGGCCTGGGTGCCACGCGCGCGACCATCGCTGGCCGCGAACTGGAGGGCATGACGGCTCGCCATCCCTGGCTGGACCGCGATTCGCTGCTCGTGCTCGGCGACCACGTGACCCTGGAGGCCGGAACCGGCTGCGTGCACACGGCCCCCGGACACGGCCACGACGACTACGTGGTAGGCCGTCGTTATGGGCTGGAGGTCTACGCGCCGGTAGACGCTGCCGGTTGTTTTACCTCCGAGCTACCCGAGCTGGAGGGCAAGCACGTGTTCAGCGTCGATGACACGGTGGTCGAGAGCCTGCAGGCTGCCGGCGCCCTGCTGGTCGAAGAAACCATACAGCACAGCTATCCGCACTGCTGGCGCTGCCGGCGACCGATAATATTCAGGGCCACCGACCAGTGGTTCGTGTCGATGGACAGCATTCGAGAGCGCGCTCTCGAATGCGTGGACGAGGTGAAGTGGATACCGTCGTGGGGACGCGCCCGCATACACGGCATGATAGCCAGCCGACCCGACTGGTGCCTGTCGCGACAACGGGCCTGGGGCGTACCGGTTCCCGCCCTGCACTGCACTGATTGCGGCCAGGCCACCTGTGACGGCGATGTCGTCAGGCACGTGGCCGATCTCTTCGAGCAGGAGGGCTCTGACGCGTGGTTTACGCGGGACATTGAAGACCTGATTCCCGCGGGCTTCGTCTGCCCGTCCTGTTCGGGCACGAACTTTGAACGCGACAACGACATCCTCGACGTATGGTTTGATTCGGGCTCGAGCTTCTCCTCGGTGATGGAGCGCGACCACGGCGAGGGAACCGTTTCGGACCTGTACCTCGAGGGAAGCGACCAGCACCGAGGCTGGTTTCATTCCTCCTTACTCACCAGCGTGGCTACGCGGGACCGTGCGCCTTACCGCGCGGTGTTGACGCACGGCTTCCTGCTCGACGGAAAAGGTCGCAAGCAGTCCAAGTCGCTCGGCAACGTGGTCGAGCCGGCCAAGGTACTGAAGCAGTACGGCGCTGACATCATGCGCTTGTGGGTTTCGTCGGAGGACTATCGCGACGACGTGAGCCTGTCGGATGAAATCCTCAAGCGGGTTTCCGACTCTTACCGCAGGATACGCAACACGGCGCGCAACCTGCTGGGGAACCTGCACGATTTTGACCCCGTGGCCGACGCCGTTGCCTGGGATGATATGGACGATCTCGACCGCTGGGTGCTGGCGGCGCTGCACGGTTTCGTGGGCCGCTGCCAGCGGGCTTACGAGGCCTGTGAATTTCACGTCGTCTACCGCGAACTCAACAATTTCTGCAGCGTCGAGCTGAGCTCCCAGTACTTCGACATCGTCAAGGACCGGCTCTACTGCGGGGGACGCGATTCGCGTGAGCGGCGCAGCGCGCAGACCGCCATGCGCACTGTGCTCGAAACCCTTACCGTGTTGGTGGCGCCGGTGTTGTCGTTTACCGCCGAAGAGATATGGGGGCAGATCCCGGGCAACGATGACGCGGCGAGCGTTTTCATGCAGGACTTTCCCGCGCCCGACGAGAGCTGGAACAACGAGTCGCTGCTCACGCGCTGGCAGGCCACCTGGACGGCGCGGGCAGCCGTCACGCGCGCGCTTGAAGAGAAACGCCAGGCTGGCGATATCGGTCACTCGCTCGACGCCAGGGTGGTGCTGGCGGTGCCGCCCGCCGACTTCGAGTTGCTTGAGCAGGTGGGCGAAGAAACCCTGGCTGCGGTGATCATCGTATCGCAACTGGAGTTGACCCGTTCGGATGGAGACGACACGCAGGTGGAAGTGGCCGCGGCGCGTGGTGGCAAGTGTGCCCGCTGCTGGAACTATGATGAGCTGGTAGACGAGGGCGACGACACGAAGCTGTTGTGTGGTCGTTGTGGCGACGTGGTCGCCTCGATCAGGTGACTGTTCGCGCCGTAGGCCTGTTGGCCGCCACCGTCCTGCTGCTGGACCGCCTGACCAAGATGCTACTGCTCGAGTATCTTCCGCGCGGCGGCTACGTCGAAGTCATTCCCGGTTTCTTCTCGCTTGTACACGTTCGCAACACTGGCGCTGCTTTCGGTTTGCTGGCCCACGACGGCTGGACCTGGCGCAGCGTTCTGCTGTCGGTCGTGGCCGCAGTGGCCGTGCTCGGCATGGGCTGGCTGGTTTCCAAGGTGCCCGTGGAGCGCAGGGCCTACAGGGCCTCGCTGGCTGCCATCATGGGTGGCGCGCTGGGAAACCTCTGGGACAGGGTCGCGCACGGCGCGGTACTCGATTTTGCAGACTTCTACCTGGGCGCGTGGCACTGGCCGGCCTTCAACGTGGCCGACAGTGCCATCACCGTGGGCGTGGTGGTGCTGCTATGGTGTACCTGGCGCGAACCGGCTGCCTGATCTACTGGCGCGTCCGGCCTCCGGCGTCACTCCAGGGAGAAGGGCTGTTGACGATCCGGGCTTCGGCTGGAACCATGTGCACAGGGCGCCTGGCCAGGATGTCGCCCTCTTGTCCCCATTGGAGGAAAATATGTACACCAGAAATCTTACAGCCTGTTCATTAGCTCTGGTCTTTGTCGCCGCCTGCGCGTCGGGCCCTCTAACCCAGCGAGAAAAAGCTACTGTCACCGGGGCGCTGCTGGGAGCGGGGACCGGTGCCATCATCGGTAACCAGGGTGGAAACGCGGCCGAGGGTGCGGCCATCGGGGCTGCGCTCGGGTTGCTGACCGGGGCCAAGGCCGGCGATCAGCAGCAGCGACAGGGTCAGAATCTCGACGAGCTTGAGCGCAAGCTGGACGAGCAGGAGCGCGAACTCGAAAACCAGAAACGCCAGATAGAAGAGCTGGAGGAGCGATGAGATCAGACCAGGTAAAAGGTTCTCGGCCATCGAGGCTGCGCTCGCTTGCGGTTCTTCCCGTGATCGCCCTCCTGCTGGCTTCCTGCGCGTCGGGGCCGGCCACCCAGCGCGAAAAGTCTACCGCCGCCGGGGCGCTGATCGGCGCGGGCGCCGGCGCTATCATCGGCAACCAGAGCGGTGACGCGGCCGAGGGTGCTGCCATAGGTGCCGCGCTGGGTGCCTTGACGGGTGCCGCCGCGGGAGACCAACAGCAACAGGCCCGGCAGCGGGGCCAGCGAATCCAGCGCCGCTTGGCGGCCCAGGAGCGCGAGCTGGAGCGCAATCGTCGCCTGCTGGCCAGGCTCAGGGCACGCGACCTCTCGGCGACGGAGTCTGACCGTGGCGTCGTGGTTACCTTGCCCGACGTATTGTTCGAGTTCGGTAGTTCATCGCTCACCCGCGCGGCCAAGCGCAAGACCAGGGACGTAGCCGATATCGTGAGCACCGAGGCCCCGGGCCGCCGCGTGATGGTTGAGGGGCACACCGATTCGATCGGGGCTGCGCTATACAACCAGGGTCTCTCTGAACGCCGTGCCCGCGTGGTCGCGGAGTCGCTGTCCACGCATGGTGTTTCGCCGGCGCTGGTCAAGGCGGGCGGCTATGGGGAAAAATACCCTGTGGCGCCAAACTCTCACTCGGACGGCAGCGACAATCCCACGGGACGCGCGCGTAACAGGCGTGTCGAGGTAGTCATCCTCAACTGACAACCGGGATCTTGCCCGCAAAAAAAAGGGCCGCCCTGGTGGGGGCGGCCCTGCGTATTCCAAGCCTGCGTATTCCAAGCCTGTTGGTCCTTGACGACTCAGCCGTCGTAGTAGAGGGCCAACTCCCAGGGATGCGGACGCAGCTTCATGTCGGTGACCTGGGCCTGCTTCATGTCGACCCAGGTCTCGAGCAGTTCCTCGTTGAACACGTCGCCCTTGAGCAGGAAGTCGTGGTCCTTGGTCAGGGCCGCCAGTGAGTCTTCGAGCGAAGAGGGCACGCTTGCCACCTTTGCCTTGCGAAGCTCGGCCTTTGACAGCGAGTAGATGTCCTTGTCCAGGGGCTGCCCCGGGTCGAGTTTTCGCTCGATGCCGTCCAGTCCCGCCAGCAGCATGGCTGCAAACGCGAGGTAGGGGTTGGCCATGGGGTCTGGAAAGCGAACCTCAATGCGCTTGGCCTTGGGTGAAGGCGAGTAGGTCGGGATTCGCACCGCGGCCGAGCGGTTGCGGCTCGAGTAGGCCAGGTTGATGGGAGCCTCGAAGCCCGGCACCAGCCGGCGGTAGGAGTTCGTGGTCGGGTTGGTGAACGCGCACAAGGCCGGTGCGTGTTGCAGTATGCCGGCTATGTAGTGCATGGCGGTCTTCGACATGCCCGCGTACTCGTTACCGGCGAAGGTCGGCTTGTTGCCCTTCCAGATCGACTGGTGGGTGTGCATCCCGGTACCGTTGTCTCCAAACACGGGCTTGGGCATGAACGTGGCCGTCTTGCCGTTGCGGCGAGCTACGTTCTTGACGACGTACTTGTACCAGAGCAACGCGTCGCCCATCGGTACCAGCGGCAGGCGGTAGAGGTCTATCTCTGCCTGGCCGGCGGTCGCCACTTCATGGTGATGCTTCTCGACGTGCAGGCCCACTTCTTCCATGGTCTGTACCATCTCGGTGCGCAGGTCGCTCATGCTGTCGACCGGCGAAACCGGGAAGTAGCCTTCCTTGTAGCGTGGCTTGTGGCCCAGGTTCTGGCCGCCATCCTCACCGGTGTTCCACTGGCCCTCAACCGAGTCGACTTCGTAGAAGGCCGAGTTCTCGGTCTGGTCGTAGCGTACGCTGTCGAAGACGAAGAACTCGGGCTCGGGGCCGAACACAGCGTCGGAGCCCAGTCCGGTGGACTTCAGGAAGTTGACTGCTTTCGCGCCGATGTGGCGGGGGTCCCTGTCGTAGGGCTCCCGCGTCATCGGGTCTTCGATGTTGCACACCAGTGACAGCGTGGGTCGCTCAAAGAACGGGTCGATGACCGCGCTGTCAGGGTCCGGGATGACCAGCATGTCGGAGTTGTCGATGGTCTTCCAGCCGCGGATAGAAGATCCGTCAAAGCCCAGGCCGTTCTCAAATACGTCCTCTTCGAACTCGCTCAGTGGGGTCGTGAAGTGCTGCCAGGTTCCGGGAAGGTCACAGAACTTGTAGTCGATCATCTCGACGCCGTTCTTCTTTGCATTGGCGATGACCTTGGCGCCCGCCGATGCCTTTGCAGATGACCTGCTCTTTTTTGTCTGGGTTTTCTTTTTCGTTGCCATCTCGGGGTGGTTCTCCTTAAGCGCTTAGTGTTGCGATGCTGGCCTCGCGCATTCGGCGGGGCCGTGGGGGTTGTTCAAGTCTGTATAGTCTAAAGCGGTAACATTAAAAAACGGGCCGGCACATGACCGACCCGTCCGGGAATCCCTCGTGAATGCTTCCCCGTACGAGTTTGTCTACAGGGCTTCCTCGCCACGTTCGCCGGTTCGGATGCGAATCACTTCGCTTACGTCGGATACGAAGATCTTGCCGTCACCGATTCTTCCGGTCTTGGCGGTCGAGGCTATGGTTTCAACCACGCTGTCGACCTGGTTGTCGCTGATTATGACCTCAATTTTTACCTTGGGCAGAAAGTCAACGACGTACTCGGCTCCACGGTACAACTCGGTGTGACCGCGCTGACGCCCGAACCCCTTTACCTCGCTCACCGTGATTCCCTGGACGCCTACGCCACCCAGGGCTTCTTTCACTTCGTCCAGTTTGAACGGTTTAATAATTGCTTCGATTCTTTTCATTTTTCATGGCCTCCAGTCAGCAGGGGCGCTCTCCGTTCCAAGCGGCGTATATTAGTCAAAATAGACCCGGTGTGTAAAGGGAGTGGGTAGTATTTTTTGCCGTTCAGGACAAGTACACCACCACGGCTCGCTTCTCTGCACCGCATCCCTTGTTAGCAAGGCGGGTGCCAGACCTCTCCAGCCGGGGATCCACGTCAGCCGTGGGTTCTTTTCAGCAGGAGGGGCTGGGTCGCGGTCTTTGGCTGCACGAAAAACCGGCACTGCACGAGTCTTGGGCAGATTCAGGAGGCCAATCCAGCTTCTTTGAGCGTCTGCCAGGCCGCGTTTATGTCTTTCATTCGGCGTTCGGCCAGGTCCCGGAACTCCGGGCCCAGCTGGCGGACCCTGTCGGGGTGATTTTCGAGCGAAAGGTTGCGCCAGGCCGTCTTGATCTGCTCGGCCGAGGCGTTTCGATCCTGCCCCAGCGTGGCCAGGGCTCGGTCTACCTGTGATTCGTGGTCGGCCCGCGCCTGCCCGGCCCCGCCGGCATAGGCCCCTGCTCCAGCAAAGGCGCCCAGGCCCAGGAACTTGACCACCTGTTCAAGAAAGAGTTGTTCGGGCTCGCTGACCTCGCCGTCTGCCCTTGCCACCTCGCTCAGCAATTCGAGCAACATCAGCCTTTCGCGTAGCCCGAAGCGGCTGGAGAACTCGTCGCACAGAGATTCAACCGACTCCTGGGAACTGGCCACATCCTTGATGAGGTCGCGGATCCACAGCAGCCGCTCGTCTCGGTAGCCGAGCCGATGGTGGAAAAACTCGCGTATTACGGTGACTTCACGGCGGTCGAAATTGCCGTCCACCTGCGCCATGCGGGTCATGAGGCCGACCAGCAGCTCAACGAAGCGGTTGTGGGCCTCGGTCTGGCTCTTCGTGTAGAACTCGACCGCGCGGTGGCCCAGCCACCATCTCAGGGCAGCCCCGGCTACTCCGACTACCACCACGAAGACCAGAAGCAGGCGCAGCACGCCTATGAGTAGCGGGGATCCTCCCGCCAGCAGCAACAGCAGGGCGATCCAAAGACACCCGAGGTTTCTCCTGTAGCCCATAGTCTAAGCCGCTCTTTCCCGCCTGAAACAAAGTGGTCGGGGTGAGAGGATTTGAACCTCCGGCTCCTGCGACCCGAACGCAGTACTCTACCAGACTGAGCTACACCCCGAACTAGAACCGGGAAACGAGGGTGGAATACCACGCCCACCGCCAAAAGCGAAGCCCATAGGCCGGGGTCAGCGGACAGGGGGCAGAGGCAGGGGGGTCTCGTCAGGCGGCGTGCATGGCGGCGATGGTCTCGCTGTAATCGGCGGCGCCGAATATCCCGGATCCCGACACGACCACGTCAACGCCGGCTTCTACGACCCTCGAGATGTTGTTGGCATTTACGCCACCGTCAACTTCAAGCAGGCATTTACTGCCCGTTTTATCCTTGAGATCGCTCAGGGTCTGCAGCTTGGGCAGGGAGTTTTCCATGAAGCTCTGACCACCGAAACCAGGCACCACGCTCATTATGAGTATCATCGCCGCCCTCTCGATCCAGGGCGAGACGGCTTCTACCGGTGTTGCAGGGTTGATGGCCAGCGACGCACGGCAGCCGTGGCTTTCTATGGCCGACAGGGCGGCTTCGACGTCGTCGACAACTTCGCAGTGTACGGTGATCCAGTCGGCTCCCGCCCGGACGAAGGCCTCGACAAAATCAAGGGGTTTTTCGACCATGAGATGGACGTCCAGCGGCAGCTCGGTGGCCTTGTCCAGGGCCCCCACCAGGTCGGGGCCCAGGGTGAGGTTGGGTACGAAGTGGCCGTCCATGACGTCCACGTGGATGAGGTCGGCGCCGGCCTGCTCAACCGCGCGGGCTTCTTCGGCCAGGCGGCCGAAGTCGGCGGCGAGTATGGATGGAGCAATAAGGGCCATGCGCGTTTATACGGATCGTGTCCGGGACGGGCAAACGCCGGTTGCTGTCCGCAGCGTCGCGGCTGCATGAAGGCCGGTCTCAACGACGGCGCAGTCGCGCGGCAAAGAAGCCGTCGCAGCCGTGCAGGTGAGGAAAGGTGCGAAGCCGCCCGCGGGCATCGAGCAGGGGCTGCAGACACGCGGCTGCTTCATCGTTGGCCACCGGTTCGGTGAAGTCGTCGTTCTCGGCCAGGAAACGGTCCACCACCGCGTCATTTTCGGCGTCCACCAGCGTGCAGGTCGAGTAGACCAGCACGCCGCCCGGAGCAACGCGCTCGGCGGCGAGCTGCAGCAGTTCGCCTTGCCGCGACGCAAGGTCGGCGAGGTCCGATGGCTGTCGTCGCCAACGTATTTCGGGGTTCTGCCTCAGGGTTCCCAATCCCGAGCAGGGCGCGTCGACCAGTACGGCGTCAAAATCGTCGTCCGTGTCGAGCTGCCGCAACGAGCAGGCGTGGAATTCCACGTTTTCCTGTCCGCTGGCCTCCAGGGTCAAGGCCACGCGGGACCGGGCTCCACGCGCCGGGTCGACTGCAATCACGTGACCGTTTTCGCCGCCCGGCCCCCGGCCTGCCAGGCGTGCCGCGTAGGCGGTCTTACCACCGGGTGCGGCGCAGGCGTCGAGTACCCGCTGCCCGGGGCGGGGGTCGAGGTACAACACCACCAGCTGTGAGGCCTCGCCCTGGGCCACGGCTATGCCGCTCCAGTCTCCGGTGTTGAGAGCGAGCAACGCGTCGGGGGCGTAGTGCGCAGCTGTTGCCTCTACCCCGCGCGTGGCCAACTCGCTCAGGGCCTGCTCACGCGGCAGCAGGCAGCGCAGCACGGTGGGCGCGGCCGTGTTGTTGGCCGCCAGCAAGGCAACGGTCTCGTTTTCGCCGAGCTGGTCGAGCCAGGCCTGGGCCAGCCACTGCGGGTGCGAGTATTCCAGTGACAATCGCGCCGCTGCCCCCACCCGCGCGGCGTCGGGCAGCGCAGGAGGGCCCTGGCGTATGGCCCTGCGGAGCACGGCGTTGACCATGCCCGCGGCGCGGTGCTGATGGCGGCGCGCGAGGTCTACCGAGCTGTTGACCGCGGCCCACTCGGGTACGCGGTCGAGGTAGCGCAGCTGGAACAGTCCCAGTCTTATGGCTTCGAGCACCGGGGCATCTATGGCGCTGAGCTTGCGGTCCGAAAGCGTTTTTATCTCGTGGTCCAGTGCCAGGCGCCAGGCCAGCGACCCGTACACCAGCAGCGTGGCCAGTGCGCTGTCACGTCGGTCGAGCTGGTCGATCTCCAGCTGACGGGACAGGGCGGCGTCGGAGAAGGCGCCCGCGTTTACCCGCAGCAGCACCTCCAGGGCCACCGATCGTGAATCAGCTTTCATCGCCCAGTTGTGAGGGTTGGCTGGACGCCCCCAGCCCGCGCAGCCAGGAGTCACAGTCCATGGCTTTCTTGCCCTCGGGCTGTACGCGCAGCAGCCTCAGTGCGCCCCGGCCGCAGGCTACCAGCAGCCCCCGCTCGCAGGGCAGGACGCGCCCGGGTTCGCCAGCCGCCGCGCCGGTGGTGGCAGCGGCGGCATCGGCCACGATATCTACGCTCAGCACTTTGAGGCGTCGTTCGCCCAGGGTGGTAAAGGCCGCGGGCCGGGGATGGAAGGCGCGCACCTGTCGCTCGATGTCGACCGCGTCGCGGCTCCAGTCCACGCGCATGTCTTCGCTTTGCAGCGCCGGGGCCCAGCTGGCCAGCGAGTCGTCCTGTGGGGTCCAGTCGGCCTTGCCGTCGGCTATACGCTGCACTGCCCGCTCGAGCAGGCGGGCCGAAAGATCGGCCAGCGTTGTGCGCAGTTCTCCACCGTCGGTCTGTCCGCTGATCGTTACTTTCTCGGACAACAGCACGTCGCCCTCGTCGAGTCCGGCGTTGACCCGCATGATGCTCACCCCGCTTTCGCTGCGGCCCTCCAGTATGGCGCGCTCTATGGGCGCGGCTCCACGCAGGTCGGGGAGCAGTGACGCGTGGGCGTTGATGCAGCCCAGCCGCGGCAGCTCGAACAAGGAGGCCGGCAGTATCCTGCCGTAGGCCACCACCACGCCGAGGTCGGGGCGCAGGTCGCGGAGCCGGGAGTGGACGCCGGCGTCGGCCGGGTCGGTGGGCTGCAACACTTCTATTCCGTGCCCGAGGGCGAGTTCCTTGACGGCCGGTTGCCGCAGCTTGCGGCCTCGCCCGCTTGGCCTGTCGGGGCGGGTGAGTACGGCCACGACCCTGTGCGGGCCGGCCAGCAGCCGGTCGAGCGACAGCGCGGCGAAGGGCGGCGTTCCCATGAACAGCAGGCGCAGGCTGCCGGCGGGATCAGGGGGCGGCTGTTCGTCGGCCGTGGATATGGGTTTTGCCTGCAAGGGTTCGCCCACCGCTTCAGATGCGTGGCACTCCGTCGTCGGGCAGTTCGCCGCCGCGTTTGATTTTCTTCAGCCGCTTTCGATACAGGCTCCGCTTCAGCGACGACAGGTGATCGAGAAAGAGTTTGCCGTCGAGGTGATCTATCTCGTGTTGCAGGCACACCGCTTTCAGCCCGGTGGCCTCTATGCGGACTTCTTCCTGGTCCACGTTCCAGCCGCTCACCAGTACCCTGGCCGAGCGCTGCACCTCGGCGGTGTAGTCCACCACGCTCAGGCAGCCCTCTTCCCAGGTGATGTCACCCTCGGCTTCGACGACCTCGGGGTTGACCAGGCACAGGGGTGCGAGTCCACGGTTCTCACTGTCGGTGTCCACCACGATGGCGCGCTCGAGCAGGCCCACTTGCGGTGCCGCCAGGCCAACGCCGTTGGCCGCGTACATGGTTTCGACCATGTCGGCCACGTAACTCGCTACCCGGCCGTCTATCTCGGCTACGCGCTTGCTCGTGCGCGTGAGCAAGGGATCGGGAAAGGTGTGAATCTTGAGTACAGCCACGCGCGAGATAAACCGCAGAAAATCTGCACTTGCAAGGGTTTACCCAGCCTCGCCGGGCTGGGCCACGCGGCCACCCGGGCTGCTAGAGCATGCTCACCGGGTCGACGTCTACCGACATACGTACGTTGTCCTGCCGGCAGGGGTCTTTGAGCACGTCGCGTATCCAGCCGGCTGCCGCAGCCGTGGTGGCGGCCGACGGGGCACGCAGCTGCAGCACGAAGCGCCAGCGACCGCGCAGGCGCTCGAGCGGGGCCGGTGCAGGCCCGCGGATTTCGAGCTCGCTCATCTCTCGCGCAGCCGACACCGCCAGCCCGGCCGCTCGCTCGGCCATCAGCGAGGCAGCGCCCTGGTCGGGGGATTCGAAACGCAGCATGACCATTCGCGACCACGGGGGATAGCCCAGTTCTTCACGCTCGGCCAGCTCGGACTCTATGAAATCGGTGTAGCGGTGCTCCAGCGCCAGCAGTACTGCCGGGTGATCGGGCTGGTAGGTCTGCAGCACTACCCTGCCCGGTTTTTCCCCCCGCCCCGCCCTGCCCGCCACCTGCGAGAGCAGCTGGAAGGTACGTTCGGACGCGCGAAAATCGGGCAGGCCCAGGGTCATGTCGGCGTGCACGACTCCCACCAATGTGACCCCCGGCGCGTCGTGTCCCTTGGCTATCATCTGCGTGCCGATGAGTACGTCGAACTCACCGCGTCGCCAGCGCGATAACATGGACTGCCCGACTCCCCGGCGCGAGGTGGTGTCGCGGTCCATGCGCTCAACGCTTGCCTCGGGCAGCAACAGGGACACGGCGTCCTGCAGCCGTTGCGTGCCCAGACCCTGGCCGCGGAGCCCGTCGGTACCGCAGGACGGGCAGCACGACGGCGGTGGTTTTATGGTGTCACAGTGATGGCAGCGTAGCTCGCGGCGATCGCGGTGAAGCGTCAGCCTGACACTGCAGTTACTACAGCTCACCGCCTCTCCGCAGGCCCAGCACTGCAGCTGTGAGGCGTAGCCGCGGCGATTGAGAAAGAGCAGGGTCTGGCCGCCTTCCTCGGCGTTGCGTTTCATGAGGTAGCCCAGTCGATCGGATATGCCGCCCATTTTTTCGAGGTCGCGACCGCGCAGGTCCACCGTTTCGATGACAGGCATCGGCCGTTTGAGTATCCTGTGCGGCAGGCGCAGGTGGCCGTAACGCTGCTCGTTGGCGTTGCGCCAGGTTTCGACCGAGGGGGTGGCCGATCCGAGCACCACCGGACAGCCGGCCATGCTGGCCCTCACGATGGCAACGTCGCGTCCGTTGTAGCGCACGCCGTCTTCCTGCTTGTACGATCCGTCGTGTTCTTCGTCGACCACCACTAGGCCCAGTTCTGCGATGGGTGCGAGCACAGCCGAGCGTGCGCCGACCACGATGCGGGCCTCGCCACGCGCCACGCGGCGCCACTGGTCCCAACGCCGCCCGGCTCCGAGCTCGCTGTGCAGCACCGCCACCGTGGGCCCGAAACGAGCTACCAGGCGCGACACCAGCTGGTGGGTCAGCGATATCTCGGGCACCAGCACCAGCGCGCTTCGGCCCAGGGCCAGGGTGGCCGCCACCAGTTGCAGGTAGACCTCGGTCTTGCCACTCGCGGTTACTCCCTCGAGCAAAAAGCTGCGGTAGCTGCCCAGTGCTTCGCTCACCGCTGCTACCGCGGCGGCCTGCTCCTCGTTGAGCTCAACGCGCTTGTCTTCCTCGCTCTCTGCGTCGTACTCGCGGCAGAGCTCTTCCCGGCTGACCTCGACCAGCCCGGCTTCCTCGAGCGGGTGCAGCTTGTCACGCGTGGAACCGAAAAGCTCGGCCAGTTCGGCCAGGGTGGCGCGCCGACCCGGGGTATCACGAAGGTGCTGGTAGAGTTGCAGTCGCACCGGTGCGCGGCTGCAGAGCTGCTCGGCCATTTCGTCGTCGGCCTTGAGCAGGCGCACTACGGTTAGGTACTGTTCGTTCACCTTCGCCGATTGCAGCAACTGCTCGACCTTGACCGCGCCGCGTTTTTCGAGCGTGGACACGACGGCGCGCAGCGAGCGACTTCCGGTGGCGCGCTCGAGCGAGGGCAGCTCCATGGCCTCGCCGCTCGACTGCAGCGCTTCGACAATCGCTCGTTGGGTGGGCGTGGATGCCTTGTCAGCGTCGAGCAGGCTGACGGTGGCTATGGAGGAGGAGGTGAGGCCTTTGCCCAGGGCCAGCGATACCACTTCGCCCAGGCTGCTGAGGTAGTAGTCGGCCATCCAGCGCGACAGCTTCAGCAGCTCGGGGGGAAACACCGGCTTGTCGTCGGTGACTTCGCTGAGATCGCGGCATTTTATTCCTTCCGGAGCTTGCGTTTCGAGCGCTGTCACCAACGCGGTTACCTTTCGCCGTCCCAGCGGTACCAGCACGCGCACGCCAAGCTGCACGCGCCCGGCGAGGGACGCGGGCAGCGAGTAGCTCAGCGTGTCGATTCCGGGCACCGGCGGTAAGGGCACCACCGTGACCCAGCCGGGGCTCACCGTATCGCCTGCTTGTCCTCCAAGCGGGGCTATTACAGCCGAGTCGTTGACGGGGGCGGGGTCTGGGGTGGAAGCTGCCAAGGTGGCTTTTTGTAACTTCGAACGATGGAAACATCCACGCCGGGCCGTGTTCTGGCACCTGTCCCGTTCGGGATTAGTGGCCGCGGTGATAGAGGCTGCCGACGAGGAGCCGCTTTTACTGGCCTGCGCGGATGCGGAGGGGAGCCTCGGCTGTGCCGATTCAACTGCCCGTGGGCTGCTGGTTTGCCCCGGAATAGCCGAGTTGGCGCTGCTGTTGCGGGCCGCGGGGTTGCCGCAGGTAGCCGCTTTGTCGGCCGACTGCGGAGCGTTTGTCAGGGTGGCGGGCTCCGAGGGCAATCGAGTTGGGGCGGGCGACCTCGCCCCGGGCACGGTGGAGGTGCGGCTGAGCGCTGCTGCGGGGATGGTGGCTGACGGCCCCGAAGAGCTGGTAGCAACAGCGCCCCGGCAACTGGTCGCCGGCGTAAAAACATTGTTCTCGGCCTGCGGGCTCAGGCTGGTTGAGCTGGGACTGGCAGAGATCGCGGCCGACAACCTGGCCGAGCTCTCGCCACCGGGTAACGGCGAGACCGTTGATCCGCTGATGGCGGTTTCGGTGGCACCGGGCTGCGAAGAGCAGGCCAGCCGACTCGGCTCGCGGCTGGTCGTGCCGGTGGGACTGGCCCTGGGCAGGATGGGGTTCGATGCCACGGCGGGTTGACCTGTTAGCCGGGCTCGCCCGTCGCGACACGGGTTCCGGTGGTGTAGTCGGTGGCGGCGGCCCGCCTTTGTCGCGCAAGTGGTTGTTGTTGGGATTTCTGTCGTTGTTGTCGGTGGGTTGGCTGGCCTGGCCGGTGTCGGTCGAGCCTCCGGCGGTGGCGGCCTCGGCGGCTGCACCGGCAGCTTCATCGGCATCAACTGCTTCGGCTGCCGCAGCCGGGGAGCTGGCCGGCGCGGATCGCGCGCTCAACGGGGCGGTTGAAAGTCGGACGCTGGAGTACTGGCTCAGGGAAATAGCCGCGGGTGCCGAACTCGAGTTGGTACTCGACCCGGGCCTGGCGGCCAGTGAAATGGTGGCCAGTGTTTCCACGGCCGACTGGCGGCACAGGCTCGAGGCATACGCGCGCGTGGCCGGGTTCGCCTACCGGGTGGACAACGGGATACTCGAGGTCAATGGCAGTGGTTCCCGGATGGAGGCGCGGCTGGCGGCTGCGGGTTCGCAGCGGCAGCCTTCTCGGGGCGGGCCCAGCCAACAGCCGCCCGCGCCCGCGCCGGGGGTAGAGAGGGTGTTGCCGCTGGGTTTTGCGCAGGCGGACAAGCTCGCCGCTGTGCTTGCCGGGGTGGTAGACAAAAACGCGGCCCGGCTGATAGCCGATCCCCGCTCCAACAGTCTCATCATGCGGGGCGAGGCCACCGAGCTGGCAAAACTCGAGGGGTTGGTCAGCCTCGTGGACAAACCCAGGCAGGGCTTTCTGCTCGAGGCGCGCATCGTGGAGCTCTCGAGTACCGCGCGCGACGAGCTCGGAGTGCAGTGGAACGTGAGTGGTCGGGTCGGTGCCGGCCTGGACTTTCCGTCGCCTTCGGCCGGCGGGTCTTCGGCTGCGCTCACCGTTGCCACCACCGCCGCGGGGCACGCCATCGAGGCAAGGCTGGGAGCGCTCGAGGCCCAGGGAAGGGTGAGGATCGTATCGCGACCCAGGGTTATGATACTCGAGGGCGGCCGCGCCCGCATAGAGAGCGTGCGCGTGCTCAGGGTACGGTTGCCCAATAGCAACTCGGTAGTAACCGGGGCGGGCGAGGGCCAGGCGCAGGCCAACCGCAAGGCTGTCGAAGAAATACGCGTTGGCGTCAGCATGCTGGTAAAGCCGCGCCTGCTCGGCGACGGTCGCGTGTTGCTCGATATAGAGGCGCGCTCAAGCACCCTGGGAGCGCCGCAGCCCCCCGACGGAATACCCGAGGAGTTGAGTCGCATGCTCAGCGCCGAGGTGGTGGTGGGCGACGGCGAGACCGCCATACTGGGGGGTCTCAGGCGCGAGGGAAGCAGCTCCAACGGCGCCGGTTTGCCCTTGCTGTCGAGGGTGCCGGTGCTCGGCGCTCTCTTCGGCCGCCGCGAGGAGGAGAAGAAGAGCGAGGAGTTGTTGATACTGGTCACGCCCCGGCTGCTGTCCTGAGCCCGGGGGTTACGGGATCCCTGGGCGCGGCAAGCGCAGAGAATAGTTTCCTCTTCGGCCTGCTGTGCTAAGTTGGCGACATGCTTCGCTTTCTTACAGCCGGTGAGTCCCACGGGCCCTGCCTGACCGTGATAGTCGAAGGCTTGCCTTCGGGCTGTCCTATCAGCGTGGAGGCAATCGACCAGCAGCTGGCCCGCCGCCAGCTGGGTTACGGGCGTGGCGGGCGCATGAAAATAGAGAAAGATCAGGCCGGTATCCGTTCGGGGGTGCGCTGGGGCGAGACCCTGGGCAGTCCCGTAACCCTGGTGATTGAAAACCTCGATTGGAAAAACTGGACCAGGAAAATGTCAGCCGACCCTGCCGATCGCGACCCCTCGCTGGCGGTGACCCGTCCGCGTCCGGGGCACGCCGATCTCGCGGGCAGCCTCAAGTACGACCACGAGGACGTGCGCAACGTGCTCGAGCGGGCCTCCGCCCGCGAGACCACTTCGCGGGTGGCTGCGGGTGGCCTGGTGCGGCAGTTGCTCGAGCACTTTGGTGTGGCCGTGATGGGCTACTGCAGCGAAATAGGCGGGGTGACGGCTGACCACTCGGGTATGACACCCGAAAAGATATTCGCAGCAGCCGAGGATTCGCAGGTGCGCATGGCCGACGCCGACGCCGAAAAGCGCGTGATCGAACTGATAGACGACTGCCGTAAAGACGGCGACACCCTGGGTGGAGTCGTCGAGGTCTGCGTCACCGGCCTGCCGGTGGGGCTCGGCAGCTACGTTCACTGGGATCGCAAGACCGACTCGCGCCTGGCCGCCGCGCTGATGTCCATCCAGGCCACCAAGGGTGTTGAGTTCGGCGCCGGTTTTCACGCGTCGCGGGTACGCGGCTCGCAGGTGCACGA
Source organism: uncultured Binatia bacterium (SeqCode) (assembly GCA_963579235.1). Classification (GTDB taxonomy): domain Bacteria; phylum Desulfobacterota; class Binatia; order UBA1149; family UBA1149; genus UBA1149. The sequence continues at coordinate 5,204 of CAUZFM010000017.1, read as the reverse complement.
CGAGATAGTGCTCACCGACGATGGCATTGGCCGCGCGTCAAACAACTACGGTGGTGTTGAGGGCGGCATGACATCGGGCGAACCGCTGTTGCTCAGGGTTGCCTTCAAACCGATATCGACCCTCATGAAGCCGCTGCGTTCGGTGGATCTCGCAACCGGCAAGGAGTCGAGCGCGGCCGTGGAGCGCTCCGACGTCGTGGCGATACCAGCGGCCGCTGTCATCGCCGAGAACGTGGTCGCCTTCGAACTCGCCCGCCTGTTCCTCGAGAAATTCGGCGGCGACTCGCTGCGAGAAATTGAGCGCAACTACCAGGGCTATCTTGAGCAGGTCAAGGACAGTCTACCTTGACCCAGGTAATCTTCACCGGGTTCATGGCCAGCGGTAAATCAGCCGTCGGCCGGCGTTTGGCCCGGCGTTTGAGCAGACCGTTTATCGACCTTGACCAGCAGATAGAGAAACGCCAAGGGCGCAGCATAGCTGCCATCTTCGACAGCGACGGCGAGGCCGCGTTCAGGGAGATGGAGAGAGTGGCGGTGGATGTTCTCGCGGGAGAGCCCGAATCGGTGATAGCCACCGGCGGCGGTACCTTCATGGACCCGGTTAACCGTGATCGCCTGCGCGAGCTGGGCGTGGTGGTGTTCCTCGCGACCGGCCTGGAGACCATCATGAAACGGGTGTTGCGCAACGGTAAGCGGCCGCTGGCCTCGGGCGAGGGCGCAGAGAAGAGAATTCGCGACCTGTGGCAACAACGACTACCGGTGTACGGCCAGGCCGACATCACGATAGAGACCGACGGGCTCACCGTGGAACAGTCGGCTGCCCGCGTGCAGCTCATGATCGAGCCCTGGCTCAAGGGAGAAGCGCCCGCGAGAAAAAAAGCCGGTACGGGTGACGGCAGCGACTCGGAGCACGACGCGAAATGAAAGAACCTTTACAGGTAACCGTGCAACTGGGCCCTCGCTCCTACGACATACACGTGGGCGAAGGGCTGCTGTCTTCCTGTGGCAGCGCGGTGGCCGGGTTGAAGAATATTTCGAGGGCCATACTGGTCACCAACCCGACCGTGGACGCCCTCTACGGCGACACTGTGCGCGAATCGTTGGAGGCCGCTTCGGAGATCGAGGCCCCGGTGGCGACAGTAGAGATAGCCGACGGTGAAGAGCACAAGACCCTGGCCACAGTGGAGGGCATTTACGACCGGGTGCTCGAGCTCGGCGGTGATCGAAACGCGGTGGTGATAGCGCTCGGCGGCGGGGTGGTCGGCGACGTGGCCGGTTTTGCCGCGGCCACGGCCCTGAGGGGACTGCGCGTTGTCATGTTGCCCACCACGCTATTGGCGCAGGTCGATTCGTCGGTCGGAGGCAAGACAGGGGTGAACCGGGCTCAGGGAAAAAACCTGGTGGGGGCGTTTCACCAGCCGTCGCTGGTGCTGGCCGACACGGCTTGCCTGTCCACGCTTTCGGAACGCGAGTACAGCGCCGGGCTGGCCGAGGTGGTCAAGCATGGCGTTATAGCCGACGCCGAGTTGCTCGAGTTGCTTGAGCAGAAAACCGACGCTGTCCTGGCCAGGGACCCTGTCGTGATGTCGTCGATAGTCGCACGCAATTGCGCCATAAAGGCTGACGTGGTTTCGCGTGACGAGACCGAGAACGGCTTGCGGAGGATTCTTAATTTCGGCCATACGGTGGGGCACGCGCTGGAGCGTCTGACCGACTACAAGCGCTACATTCACGGCGAGGCTGTATCGATAGGCATGGTGGCGGCGGCGCGGGTGTCGTTGCAGCAGGGGGCCTGTGACGCGGCCTTCGTTGAACGGCTTGAATCCCTGCTTGAAAGCCTGGGCCTGCCGACGTCCCTGCCCGCGGACCTTGATCGCGAGGCGGTCGCGGGCGCGGTCATGCACGACAAGAAAGCTTCTGGTGACGGCGTGGTGTTTATTCTCGCCGAAGGCGCGGGCTCCTGCCGACAGCAGCAGCTTGACCCTGCTGATATCGTGGCCGCCATGGGAGACAGCGCGGCGGGTGTTTGAAGGTATCGCCGGGCGGTGGCAGACAGGGGAGTGATGGCAGCGGCATCGAAAGACTCGAAGGGTAGAAAAACCTCTGGCCCCGGGACCGTACTCGTCTTGCACGGCCCCAACCTCAACTTGCTGGGAAGTCGAGAACCCGAGCTCTACGGCAGCGCGACCCTTGCCGATATCGACAGCGCTCTCGGGGCGTTGGCTGGCGAACTGGGCCTGGCGATAGAGTCGTTCCAGTCCAACAGCGAGGGAGATCTCGTGACTGCCTTGCAGTCTGCCCGCGGGCGCGTGGCCGGTGTGCTCGTCAACGCGGCGGCTTATACCCACACCAGCGTCGCCATACGCGACGCCGTTCTGGCACTGGAGTTGCCGGTGATCGAGGTGCACCTGTCCAACATCCACCGCCGCGAAGAGTTCAGGCACAAGTCCTTGCTGTCGGATGTCGTGGACGGGGTGGTACTGGGATTCGGCATGGAAAGTTACCTGCTGGCGCTTCGTGGCCTGGCGGGGATACTCGCGGACTGATTTCCTTTGCTACCTTCGCCGTCCACCTCGAAGCTGCGCGAACGGCTCGCTGAAGAACTTCGCGACCACGCCAAACTTCGCTGGCGCATACAGGGGCTGGGTCGCGGGGCGGCCGCCTGGGTAGCGGCCCGCCTGCTCGAACAGGTCGAACGGCCCGCGCTTGTCATAACCGCTACGCCCGCCGCGGCCGAGAGCATGGTGGCCGACCTGGCGGTGCTGGTCGGCGAGACCGGACAGGCTGCTTTCCTCGAGCGCAGGGTGCACCTGTTCGCGGCACCCGAGGCGCCGCCGCTCGAAATGGTGTCTCCGTCCACCGAGGTCATGGCCGCGCGCACGGCGGCGCTGTACCAATTGGCGGCAATGAAGGCTCCGGTCGTTGTGGCTTCGGTCGAAGCACTGGCCCTGCGCTTGGCTCCGCTCGCGTCGTTGCGCGACTCGACCCTGTACCTTCTGCCGGGCGATGAGCTCGAGCTCGAGCAGGCAAGGGCCACGCTTGACGGGCTTGGCTATCGCAGGACGGGCAGCGTTGAAGAAACCGGCGAGTACGCGGTGCGCGGTGGCATAGTCGACCTCTGGCCGCCCGGCGGCGCTTACCCCTGCCGGCTCGAATTGTTCGGAGACGAAATAGAGTCGATGCGGTTTTTTGATCCCGCCGACCAACGTTCTTTCAACGAGACCGAAGAGCTCGCCGTGCTCCCGGTGACTCCGTTTTCGTTGCAAAAGATGGCGTCGGCCGAGGCCAGGGCGGCCGTGGCCGAGAGGGCCGAGGAGCTGCTGCTGCCGTCGGGCGAACGGCGCTTGCTTGACGACGCGATGAAGGCTGCGCGCCCCTTTCCCGGCTACGAGCTCATGCTGCCAGCCGCCTGCTCGCACACTGAGTGGATGGCTGATGCGCTGCCGGCCGACGCGGTCACGGTGGTGCTCGACCCACCCTCGGTGGAGCAGGCGCTCGAGGAGCAGGTGGACAAACTGGCCGAGGCAGCCGAAGTCGCCAAGGCGGCGGGCGGGTTTTTCCCCGAGCCCCGCACGCTTTATGCCGACGGTGGTGAGCTGCACGAGTTGCTTGCCCGCCGTCCCTTGCTCGAGCTGGACCTGTCCGAGACGCTGGAGTCTTCGGGTTCACCGGGTGATCGCAACTGGAAATTGGAAAGCTCGGGCAACGCGATCATCACCAGCGCGCGTGCGCAGATGCGTGCCGGTGGTGCGAGGCAGGGGTTTGCGCCGGTCGCCAGGGAACTGGTCGCGGCCCGCGCGTCGGGCTCCAGCGTGATCGTGACGGCCAGCGATCACGCCCAGGCCGGCAGGGTAGAACACCTGCTTGAGCTCGAAGGTGTTGAGGGGGTAGCCCGTTTTGAAACCCTGGGAGAGGCGCTCGACGGCGATCGCGAGCAGCTGAAGATAGTAGAAGCTCATCTCGCATACGGCTTCCGTATGCCGGCCGACGGCCTGGTGCTGGTCACAGACGAAGAAATTTTCGGGCAGAAGCGGCAGCATCGCCGCCACCGTCGCGTTTCGCGGGTGCGCGCCATGACCGCGCTTGCCCAGTTGGAGCCCGGCGGTTACATGGTCCACGTGGATCACGGCATCGGCCTCTACCGGGGGCTGAAGCACATCACCGTGGCCGGCAGCGAAGGGGACTTCCTGCACCTGGAGTATGCCGGCGGCGACAGGCTCTACCTGCCGGTCGATCGCATAAACCTGGTCGAAAAGTTTTCCGGCGCCGGGACATCAAACCCCCAGCTCGATCGCCTCGGGTCTACTTCCTGGCAGCGCACCACCAAGCGTGCACGCGAGTCGGTCATGGTTATGGCCGCCGAACTACTCGAGGTGGAAGCGTGGCGATCAGTGCACACCCGGCCGTGCTTCGTGGAACCGGGGGCTGACTTCGAGGAGTTCGAGGCACGGTTTCCTTTCGAAGAAACCGAGGGCCAGGCCCAGGCCATCCGCGACGTGGTCGACGATCTGCAACGCGAAGTGCCCATGGACCGCCTGGTCTGCGGCGACGTTGGTTTCGGCAAGACCGAGGTCGCCATGAGGGCCGCTTACCTGGTGGCCATGGGAGGCCGGCAGGTGGCGATACTGGTACCCACAACGGTGCTGGCACGGCAGCACTACGAAACCCTGCGCGAGCGTTTCAAGGACTACCCGTTACGCATAGGCATGGTGTCTCGGCTGGGCTCCAAGGCCGAGAACGCGCTCGTGCTTGGCCAGCTGGCCGCCGGCACCATGGACATGGTGGTGGGCACCCATCGCCTGCTTCAGAAAGACGTTCACTTTACCCGGCTGGGCATGCTGGTGGTGGACGAAGAGCACCGCTTCGGCGTGAGCGCCAAGGAAAAACTCAAGCGCCTGCGCAAAGAGGTCGATGTGCTTACGCTCTCGGCCACACCCATACCCAGGACGCTGCAGATGGCCATGGGGGGGGTGCGGAATCTCAGTCTCATCGAGACCGCGCCCGTCGATCGCCTGGCCGTGCGCACCTACGTCTCGCGCAAGGACGACGGGCTCATCCGGCAGGCTATTCTGAGGGAACTCGGCCGTGGCGGCCAGGTGTTCTACGTGCACAACCGCGTGAGTTCCATAGCCGCGGTGGCCAGGCGGCTGGAGGAGCTGGTGCCCGAGGCTCGCGTCGCGGTGGCACACGGGCAGATGAACGAG
>CAUZFM010000016.1:0-35503 GCA_963579235.1 uncultured Binatia bacterium (SeqCode) | reverse complement strand
TCGTCAGCGCGGCGGTCGCTGAGCCTGCCGTTGCCTTGGCCCGCGGACGAAACACTCCGTAACAGGCGTCTCAACAGCCAGCGCGGAGCGCGGTAAGCGATCTGGGCCGGCCCCAGCGACGCGAGATAGCTTTCAAGCAGGTGTACGATCGCGGCCGGCTCTGAAAACAAGCCCACCTGCAACACCGGTACGGCGCCCGCGTCTCCCGCCCGCACCGGGCTCGCACACCAGGCCAGCAACGGCGCCGCAACGGCCGACACCGTCCAGGCCTCGCGCGCCTCGCGGGTGCAGGCCAACGAAGCAGCCGCCAGGCGCGCAGGGTCATCGACCAGCGCCAGCAACGACTCGGCCAGGCCCTCGGCGCTGCGCCCGGTAATGGCAAAGGACAGCCCCCGCTGGACCAGATCGCGGCCAGCCTGGCTGCGATAGGTCGTCAACACCGGCACGCCGTGGGCCATCCATTGCACTACCCTGTTTTCTGCTCCCAGTTGCCGCTCGTAGAGATCTTTTTCGACGACCAGCCCAACGTCGGACCGCCGGTAGACCTCGGCGAGAACCGAGTCTTCAACCCGCCCGAGCAGATGGTATCTGTCGCGCCGTCCGCTGCCCTCGACGAGGTCAAGAAAACGTCGCCAGGTTACACTGTCGTGGCCTTCCACCTCGCCGCCGGTTACGACCAGGTGCAGCGAAGGGTTCTCGGCCATGGCCGAATCAACGCCGTCAAACAGCAGGTCTACGTCACACCAGGTATTGAAGCTGCCGGCCCACGCCGCCACGAAGACGTCGTCGGGCAGCTCGCTCAGTATTCCGCTAACGGCTTCGCCGCCGCTCTCGTCCGGGGGCACTGCCGCGCAGCGAATGACTTCTACCAGGCGCTCACCGGCGGTGGCAGAAGACAGTCTGCCCACCAGGCCCAGTTGGCCGACCAGCGCGTCGGCCTGGGCCTGCGAAACAGCCGAGAACCTGTCGGCCCCGGCCAGTACCGGCCCCAGCAGGCTCCAGAAGTGCAGCAGGCAACTATCGTCACCAAGCAACGCGGCCTTGGCCTGGGCTTCGGCCATCAGGTCTCCCATCAGGTCTGCCCAGGTGGGCAATCCCAGCCCCAGGCGCAGGGCCAGCGAGCTGCCGTAAGCCGTGCATCCAACCAGCGCGCTGGCCCCGAAGTCTTGAGCTACTGTGCCCAGGGAACCCGGCACGAAATCGGGCTCCGGGGCCGCCAGTGCGAGCACGCCCGGTGCGATCGTATGGGCATCTGCAAGTGAAGCCCCGGCCACGGCCGCGTGGTCGAGATACAGAAGCAGCAATTCGTGGCCCGCATCTGCCAGCGCCCCGGCAAAGTGCCCGCTGCGCAGACCCGGGCCGCAGTGAGAACTACCGGCAACCAGCGAGGGCAGGCCTACCCCCACGAGGCAGATCCTGCTCATCGGCCGTGACTCCCTGGACCCTTGAAACTCGGATGGCCGGCGGCAGTAAGAATGTGCGAAGGCGTCCCTGCAGCAGCCTTATCCCGCCCGGCGGATACATCGCCGCGCAGGTAGGCCAGCCAGGCTCCCAGTGCAGACAGCAGTTGCTCGCGACTGCGCAGCAAGGCCAGCCACTTGAGCTCCGCAGCAATGAAACGAAGGCGCCGCCCCCTGCCCAGCAGATGAAGAAGAGCAAACCTGACTCGCCCGCGATGGTAGCGGTCGAGATACAAACGGCTGCCGGCGCCTGAACTGGCAGCCTCCTTGTGCAGCCCCTCGCTCGCAGGCACGTAGACCACGCGGTAGCCCTGCTCACGAGCGCGCACGCAGTAGTCGACCTCTTCAAAATAAACAGGGTGATAGCCCTCGTCCATCGGCCCCAGCTGCGACCACGCATCGACGCTGAGTGCACACAGTGCCCCTGTAACGTAGTCGACGTCCCGCGCTTGGAGCTGACCAACTTCGTCGGCACCGCGACCGCGACCTATGTGATCGGTGAGCCCGTTGACGTGGATAACTCCGCCGGCGTGTTGAATCAGCAACCCCTGGGCGTCGAGCAGCGTCGCACCGGCCACGGCCACCCGCTCTCCGGGCTCCAACAGCGCCGCAACAAGGGGGGCCAGCCAACCGGGCCTTACCACGCAGTCCTGGTTGACCAACGCAACCACCCTGGGCCCGCGCCCGTCCCTGCCTAGCACCCAGCGCATGGCCAGGTTCACTCCGCCCGCGAAACCAAGGTTGTGGCCACTTCCCAGCACAGTGACAGGAGAGAAACGCGCCGCGACTTCTGCAATTTCGTCGGCCAGGCCGCCGTTGTCCACCAGTATGATTTCCGCTGACCGATCCGTGTCGGCCTTCAGCGCCTGCACACAATCGAACAGGTCCGTACCGGCACGGTAGGCCACCACGATCACCGCGACGTCAGCTCCGGCGAAACCAACAACGGCCTCTTGGACCGCGCTCACGCGGCGACTTCCCCGCCGCCCCGCTCGAGCTGCGCTTCGTAAGCTGCGAGCACCGCACCCACCTCGCCAACAGCCGCGACCCTGCCCTTGTGCAGCCAGAGCGCGGTGTCGGCCTGCGACCTTACCAGTTCGAGATCGTGGCTCACCAGCACCACGGCCGTACCCTGCCCGCGCAAGTGGTCTATGCGATCGCTGCAGCGCAGCCTGAAGTTAGCGTCTCCAACGGCCAGCGCTTCGTCGACGAGCAACAACGCCGGAGGCACGGCGGTAGCCACAGAGAAGCCAAGACGCGCGACCATACCCGACGAATAGTTTTTGACCGCCGTGTCCATCGAATCCTGGAGCCCGGCAAAATCGACCATGGCGTCGAACAGTCCGGCGATCCGGCGACGGTCAAGACCGAGCATCGCACCATAGAGAAAGACGTTCTCGCGACCCGTGAGTTCGACGTCGAAGCCCGCCCCCATCTCTACCAACGGAGCTATGGCACCCGCCACCGATACACGGCCTTCGCTGGGCGGAACTATACCCGCGAGCACGCGCAGGAAAGTCGTCTTGCCCGCACCGTTGTCGCCCACGACCCCGAGCAGCTCTCCCGCCTGCAGGGAAACCGTTATACCCGACAAGGCTTCGAACCAGCTCACGCGGCCCACGTGTCGGCGCCCGAGGAGCAGGTACTCGCGCAGGGACCGCACGCGGTGTGTCTCGGAACGCAGGCGTACCGCCAGTTCTTCAACCTGCACTACACCGCGCTGCCCCGCCTTCGCCCGGGCCGCTGTCGGCACTAGAGCCACGCGTAGAACCGCCTCTCAAGCCTGTGAAACAACAGCCAGCCGATAGCGAGCACCGAGAACGAAAACGCCACGCACAACAGCGGCGCACCGGCGGGAACAACAGAACCGTAAAGCGCGCCGCGCATGAGCAGCAGTATCCAGGCGAAGGGGTTGATGGCCGGCAACCACGACAAGTGTTCGGGCAATACGGATACCGGGTAAACAATGGGCGTCGCGTAGAACCAGAGCAGCAGGATACCCTCAAAAAAGTATCGCACGTCCTGGAAGAACAGGTTCACCGCCGCCAGCAACAACGACACCCCACCCGTGAAGGCGAGCAGGCAGGCAAGCGCCAGTGCCAGCAGCCAGAAGGACGGGAGCGCCTGTGCACCCGTTGCCAGGGCCACCAGCGGAAGCACCAACAGGGACAGCAGCAGATTAACGAAGTTGGCCGCCACCACCGAGGCCGGAAACACCACAGTGGGTACGTAGACTTTACGCAGTACCGGCGAGGCGGCCAGGAGGCTGTCGGCGGCCTGTATGCTTGCCAGCGAAAAAAAACCCCAGGGCAGGACCCCGGTTATTACGTAAAACGAGTAGTGGTCTACGCCGACGAACAGTTGTGAAAAAACCAGGCTGAGAATGACCATCGTCCCCAGCGGGTAGAAAAGAGTCCAGGCAAAACCGAGTACCGAGCGGCGATAACGAACGGAAAGCGCTCTCGCGGCCAACAACCACAAGCAGTCACGAAAGCGGGCCAGGCGAGCCAACGGTGTCCCGCGCAGCATGGGAGCGCTGTACTCCGGTGAGACTCTCACCGTGGGACGCGCGCTGCCTCTACGGGTTGCGCTGATGCCCGTGGCCGGGCTATCACCGTGCGAAGGGCGAGCGCCAACTGCCGACGGTCCATGTCAGCGCCCTTTCGCCAGCTCCGTCCCGGCATCACCCAGCGCAGCATAAGCTTGGCCAACAGCGCGAGCGCCATGAAGCCACGATAGCCGAGCAAGCCGAGCCTGCCCCAGCGACGACGCACGAACCGCAGCTGGCCCAGGTAGAACTCGGCAACCGGCCAGTCACCGCTTATCGCGGTACTGATGCCGCCCGGATCAAATACCCTGGTGCCACCCCATACCGCTACCCGGTGTCCCTGCCGGGCCAGGCGCCAGCACAGGTCTTCGTCTTCTTCGTAAAAAAAGTAGTGCTCATCAAAACCACAGGCCCCCTCGAAGGCCCTGCGCCGCATCAACATGATTGAGGCGCTGATCCAGTCGACCTCGGTCAAACGGCGTCCCTGGGTCTGCCACTCCCTGGACAACACAGATATGCCACCGAGGCCGATGAGCGACGCTGCGTGGTTCCAGGGGTTGAGAAACTTCATGCCCGGAAACCTGGGTCGGCCTTCGAGGCCGATGGCCAACGGCGCGACCGCGACCAGACCGGGGTTGCGCTCGAGTACGGCCAGCAGTGCTGACACGCTGCGGGTTGTGAGTTTCACCTCGCTGTTGAGAAACAGCAGGTACTCTCCGGCGGCGGCAAAGGCACCCTGGTTCGCTGCCGCAGCGAAACCCCGGTTCTCTCGGTTAGATATGACGCGCAGGCGGCCGCCAGATCGAATACCCGGACGGCCGTTGCCCGAGGATCCGTTGTCAACGACCACCACCTCGCAGGCGATGTCGCCCAGCGCCTCATCGACCCGGCGCAGGCAGCTGTGCAGGTAATCGGGGGTGTTGTGATGCACGACCACGACCGTGACCCGTGGCTTGCCCGCCGCGGACGGGTACTGGTTATTTGCTGGTTCGGCCGCTGTCGACACCGTCGAAGAAAACCCGTGCGCCCCGGCCAGACGACTCGCGCCACGATGTGGCGACAAAGCCGATAGTCCAGGCGGCAACCCCACATATGTACAGCGGACCGACTATAAGAAAAAGCGGCAATTCCGATCGGCGATAGCGCAGGAACCAGACCAGCCCCCGGCCGACCCTGCCGGGGAACAACAACAAGCCAAGCAGCGGGTTACGGGCGAAACGGCTGCCCGGCATATCAGCCGAAAGTCTCGCGCGCGCCGAGCCGGCGCCGAGCAGCCACTGGTGCCGTAGCGCACGGGCCAGGCCCGAGGGGTGACGATGGCGGGCCCGCGCGCTGGGCACCAGGCGCGCGCGGCCACCCGCGGCTCGTAGTGAATGCAACAACGCCGTGTCCTCGCCCGGCCAGTCGTCTGGAAAACCCCCTGCCCGGTCGAAGGCGTCCGCCCGACACAACAGTGCCGCGGAGGCGAGTGGCCCGCGCTCGCTCACCGGGGCACCACGGTCAAGCTCCTTGAACTCCAGGCTGTGGCGCAACCAGCTCACGAGACCGGGATTGTCCCTGTCGATGCCAGCACCAGCCGCCACGAGGTCTTGCCCCTGCATGGCGATTTGTAGCTGGCACAAAGCGCCGCTCTCGAGGGTGCAGTCAGCATCTACGAACAGCAGTTGATCTACATCGCCAGCCATTCCCCTGCCGAGATTGCGAGCAGTACCGGCGAGCAGGCGCTCGGCCACTTCGACCACTTCGACTCCCGCAATCGATCGTGCCCTGCAAGCGGTGTCGTCTCCAGGCGAAACAACGACGATCACGCGTCGCGGTGATAGTGGTTCCTGGACCAGCAACGAGCGCAGGGTAGAAACAATAGTGCCGGCATTGAGCCAGGCGGGCACTATAGCAACGCAGTTGCCAAGCGGCGCGCGGGCAACGGTGTCGTCGCTTGTCAGGCCGTCGGACCTTCGTCCTGCGTAACCCTCAGGACCTCGGCCACGCTGGTGACTCCGTTCTTGACCGTCCGCCAGCCGTCGTCCCTCAGCGTCCTCATGCCCGATTTGACGGCCTTGGACTTGATGTCGCCCGCCGAAGCGCGCGAGAGTATCTGCGCGCGCGTCGAGTCGTCCACCTGTAGTAGTTCGTAAATGCCGCATCGACCACGAAAACCTGTCCCCGAGCACGCAGGGCAACCACCGGAGTCATAAACCGTGGACGCCGAGTCTTCCACCTTGGACAACTCGCCGGCCAGTTTCGCGCCGGCCTTAACCGGCTGCTTGCAGTCCGGACACAATCTCCGCACCAGGCGCTGGGCCATCACCCCGAGCAACGAAGAGGCCAGCAGGTAGTCCTCCACTCCCATCTCCAGCAGCCGCGAAATGGCTCCCGCTGCGTCGTTGGTGTGCAGGGTCGAGAAAACGAGGTGACCGGTGAGGGCAGCCTGTATGGCGATCTCGGCGGTCTCGGCGTCGCGAATTTCACCGACCATGATCACGTCGGGGTCCTGGCGGACTATCGAACGCAAGCCGCTCGCGAAAGTCAGGCCGATCTGCGACTTCACGTGTATCTGGTTAACACCGGCGAGCTGGTATTCGACCGGGTCCTCGATGGTTATGATCTTCTTTTCCGACGAATTGATCTTGTCCAGGGCCGCGTACAACGTGGTCGTCTTACCGGAGCCGGTGGGTCCGGTCACCAGCACGAGCCCGTGCGGTTGGATGATCATCCCGGTAAATTCATCCAGCGTGGCCTGGGGCAGCCCCAGGCCCGTGAGGTCGACCGAAATACTGGAGCGGTCCAGGATCCTCATGACCACGCTCTCGCCGTAAAGCGTAGGCAAGCTCGAAACCCTGAGGTCTATCTCACGACCGACAAGTCGCAACTTGATGCGCCCATCCTGGGGCAAGCGACGCTCGGCGATGTTCAGCTTCGCCATGAGCTTGATCCTCGAGATTATGGCAGCCGCCTGGCTGCGCGGCGGCGAATCTATGTCGTGCAGCACCCCGTCCACGCGGTACCTTATACGCAACTCGTTCTCGAAAGGCTCAACGTGAATATCCGACGCGCGTTGTTCGACCGCGCGCGACAACACCTGGTTAACCAGCCTGATGACCGGTGCTTCACTGGCCAAATCACGCAGGTGCTCGACCGACTCCTCGTCCTCGTTGAGAAACTCGACCCCCGCACCTTCGGTGTCAGTGCTCTCGAGAGTGCCGAACATGGTGTTGAACTTTTCCTGCAGGTCGCGTGGCCGTACCAGCACCGGGTTCACGCGCAAGCCGCTCACCTGTTGAACAGCTTCGACCACAGCCCTGTCCCCGGTGTCGGCCATGGCCAGGGTAAGGCTACCGTTCTCAACCCGCATGGGAAGGATACGGGCACCGCGCATGAATTCGAGCGAGACGCCCGGGACTTCGGCTGGAGGATCGGGGATCGCGTCGGCCTCGACCAGCTCCACTCCGTGGTAAGCCGAGAGTATGGGGAGCAGGTCTTCCTCCGACAGGAAACCCAGGTCTACCAGCATGCGCTCAATGCGCTCGCCCTTCTCCAGCGACACGCGCCTCACGTTGCGAAGTTCTTCGGGGCTGACCTTGCCGGATTTGAGCAGGGCTTCCTCGAGACCAGACTGGCCGGCTCGTTCGCCAGCCGAGTTTTCTACGCCTGTTTCTTCTTCGACTGTGCTTTCCACTACTACTCGGACTCCCGGTGTATACAGCGATCCAGCCTCCCGGACAGCTTTGATTTCAGGCGATCGTCTATCCTGCCTATGAACACGGCCTCGGTAGACGCGACCGCCTCCCCTAATTGTAACCAGTTAAGCTCCGTTCGCCCACACGTAAAATTAAAGAGGCACGCCCATTCGTGCCCAAAAAACCTGACGAACCCCTTGGCACGGTACACAGCGCCCGGCAAACGGGCCAGAACTTTTTCAAAAGAACGCCTGTCCAGGGGCCGTTTTGTGCTCCAGCTGAAGGTAGATATACCATCTGCGTCGCCCCTGCTCTCGCTTTTTCCGGGGCCAACAACAGCCTCGCGGCGACGTTTAACCGCCACCCCGAAGAGCAGATCGCTATCCACCGCGCCCTGTTCACAGTCCATCATCAGTGCCCGAGGGTTGCTCCATGCCAGTTTTCGCCTCAACCAGGCCAGCCTCGCCCGGCCCACGAGGTCAGTCTTGTTGACGACCAGGAAGTCAGCACCCTTCACCTGCCGGTCAACAACCCTGCTGCGCCTGCGCGACCTGGCCAGGGCCGCCGCGTCGACCACGGTGATCACCGCGTCGATGCCCATGCCGCAAGCCATGACCCTGTCGACCACCGGGCCGGGGTCGGCTACACCAGTGGTCTCGATGATGATCAGCGACGGGTCTACTGTTTCAACGACCTCGCGCATGGCGAGGTCGAAACGAAAATCGTCGATCGTGCAGCACACGCAACCACTGTTGAGCTCGACCATGGCCTCTACGTGTTCGAGCCCCGAGATCACGCGACCATCTATGCCGATGTCGCCGAGCTCGTTCATCACGACGGCGACCTTCTCACCCTCGAGACCGTTGGCGAGCACGTGCCTGAGCAACGAGGTCTTGCCGGCCCCTAGAAACCCGGTGACCACGTCTACGGCAACACGCTTCACCCCGCGACTACTCTCCCGAGCGTCCGTACCTGTCATCGAGGCGGACAACGTCATCAAGAAAAGGAGTCGAGACCTCCATCAGGTCAACCTCCTGTCTCGCTTCGAAACGGTGACGCAAGCCCGGGCTGATGTGAAAAACTTCGCCCGCGACGAGCTCGATCACCGAAGGCGGGGAATCATCATCGCTCACGTGGAGATGAAGCGTGCCGCTGACCACGTATATCGTCTCTTCTTTTTTATCGTGGTACTGGTAGCTGAGCGCTTGGCCCGCGTTGATATGCAGTAGCTTGCCGACGTAGTCGCCGGTGTGAGCCCATATGATTTCATGGCCCCAGGGTTTCTCCACCCTCGTGGTCGCGGCGGCCTTGTGATCGTTACCCATAGTTTTCAATCCCCTTCAGCCACGGGAGTCCCGCTCTCTAATCGCGACGCGTACATGCGCTCGTAGTAGCCGCGGTACTCGCCGCTGCGGACGTTATCCAACCAGGCACGGTTGGCCTGGTACCACTTGATGGTATCAGACAAGCCGTCGTCAAAAGCTATGTCGGCCTTCCACCCCAACTCGTTCTGCAAGCGCGAAGGGTCGAGTGCGTAGCGCCTGTCGTGCCCCGGCCTGTCGTCAACGTGGCGCATAAGGCTCTCGGGCTTGCCCAGGGCCGCCAGTATGCGCGAGCACACCTCGCGGTTGGTGAGTTCGCCTACCGCCGACACGTTGTAGACCCTGCCGCTTTGTCCCTTTTCGAGTACCAGCCTCAGCGCCTCGCAGTGATCGTCCACGTGTATCCAGTCACGCACGTTGAGCCCGTCTCCGTATATGGGGAGGGTTTCGTCAGCCATGGCGTTGGCGATCAGCAAGGGAATGAGTTTTTCGGGAAACTGTCTCGGCCCGTAGTTGTTGCCGCAGCGGGTTATCACCGCGTCAAGCCCGTAGGTGCGCGCCGAGGCGCCGATGAGCATGTCAGCCGATGCCTTGGATGCCGCGTAGGGGCTGGAAGGGTCAAGCGGCCAGTCCTCGTCAAAAAGCCCGTCCTCGCCGAGACTGCCGTAAACCTCGTCGGTAGAAACCTGCAACAGGCGCAGACCGGCGCCGACCGCGGCCTGTATGAGCACCATGGCTCCGAGCACGTTGCTTTCTATGAACACCGCCGGATTTTCTATGCTTCGATCCACGTGGGTCTCGGCCGCGAAGTTGACGATCGCCTCGCAGCCCTGCACGGCCGCCTTCACGGCGGCGGGATCGCAAATGGAACCGTGCACGAAGCTGAACCCGTCCGACGCATCGAGACCAGCCAGGTTTTCCATGTTGCCGGCGTAAGTGAGCGAGTCGAGAACCACCACCTCGTGGCCGCCGGCCGCAAGCAGCCTGCGCACGAAGTTCGAGCCTATAAACCCCGCCGCGCCTGCGACCAGGATTTTCACCAGGAAGACCTCCAGCCTTTATCTTCGCGACCCGCGAGGTAACCGAGTAGGGCCTGGTCACGTTGCGTGGCTGACGACCCCAGGTCAACGAGCCCCGACAACTCTATCAGCAGTTTGAACTCGAGCTCGTCAGGGTTGATGGTGCTCGACACGCCGGCGTCCAGGGCCCAGCAGTCGCAGTCCCCACCGAAGCGCAGCGACATGCCCTTTTCCAGGAACCTGTGACTGACAAAATCGTAGTCCAATTTAACCGCCAGTGTCGTCCGCTCAGATAATTCCAGTGAAGCACGCGTCCTGAGAGAATCCGCCAACCCGTCCCTCACGAAATGATACGCGGCCAGTATACGTCCCTGTCTACCACCGAGTACCGCGAGAGGAGAGCTGCTGTAATCCACCGCTGCTACCGCGCCGGTAAGAACGTTACGCCCGGAATTATACGACGCCAGGCCGTTGAAGGAAAGGGACGAAGAGGGATCGACGGCCACGGCAAAGTCGAGATCCGAAAAATGGTTGCCCAGCACCTTTTCGTCCAGCCTGTAGCTTTGCGTAAGCGCCAGCATGGCCCGTTCCACCGGCAGGTCACCGGGGCCATCGGCCCGAAGAAATCGCGACTCAAGGCCCAGGGTCGCCACCCGCTTGCCCTCGATGCGATCGACGCCGTCCCAGAGTGGCAACTCGCGGTGGCTGCCACTGGTCCATGCCAGTCGCGCCACCGGTTCGAGCGTGTGGCGCATCAATCCGCCCTGCAGGCT
Source organism: uncultured Binatia bacterium (SeqCode) (assembly GCA_963579235.1). GTDB lineage: Bacteria > Desulfobacterota > Binatia > UBA1149 > UBA1149 > UBA1149. Next base: position 24,704 of record CAUZFM010000016.1, on the reverse strand, counting down.
GTAGTCGCGGACGAGCACCGCCCTGGCGTCGACTCCAGCTTCGCCCAGCCCGCGAATGGCCTGGGCTGAGAGCCTGCGCGCGGGCTGCTCTACGCCATCACGCCAGGTGCTGCGATCGTCGAAACTATAGCCGGTAAGCCGACCCGTCATCCATGACGAAACGTCCACCGCACCGCCTGCAAGCAGGGGTATTTCAAGCCCGGCGACGGTATCGAGCCGCTGGCCGTCTGCCCCCTGTCGCCGCCTGAAGTAGTCGGCTGTGGCTGAGAACGAGTACGAGCCGTTGCCCGCGCCTCCGTCTTCCCGCAGCCAGGCTCCGATCGGCCGCTGGGCCGTAAACCTGCGACTACCGCCCGGACCGTAAAAATCACGGTAGAGCGAACTGCTCAGCCCGTAGCTTCGATAACCAGCCGCTCCCATGACTCCGGCCGTCGAATCAGCGTAACGACGGCTATCACGCAACTGCTGTTCGAGGTCGGTTCTGCCCCCGGGACTGACCTCCCTGAAATAGAGATCGTCGGTGACAGCCATGTAGTCGGCATACAGCAACAAACCCGAGTCCAGGCCCTGGCGATGCTTGCCCTGTATACTGCCGCGATCATTCGGTATCTGCCGGTTCCTGAGCTCGGGCGAGACGATTTCAGATTCCTGGTCACCGCGAATGCTCTCGTTGAAGTACTCAACGCTCAGAACGCCGGTGGTTTTGCGGGAGGGGCGATAGCGGTACTCGCCGGTGCCACCAATCCTGGCCGAGGTCTCAACGTCGAGACTGAAGGTCGCATCGCGGTGCTTGTCGATGGCCCAGAAAAAAGGCTGCGAATACAGGAAGCCACGATCATTCGAAGTACCTATGCGGGGGAACAGCAGACCGGATTCGCGGCCGAGCTTACTCGGCAGGGCCACGTAAGGCAGGTAGAGAACCGGAACTCCCCGCACGCGGAACGATGCGTTGTTGATCCTGGCGTAGCCGTCGAGGTCAACGTCGATCTCCGACCCAGATATAGACCAGTCGGGCGAGGCCCCTTCCTGCCGTTCGCAGGTACTGTAGTAGCCTCGTTTTACGCGGAAGCCGCGATCCGAGGTCTTCTCGATCCGATCGCCCCCGAACCACGCCGAGTTGTCCTTCAACCAGGCCTCGACGTCTTCGAGCGAACCGGTTTCATCGTCGAGCAGAAGCCTCGCGCTGGATGCACGAAATTCCATGTCGGGGCTGCTCAGGCTGAGCCCCGACCGCACGCTGAGCACGCCGCTTTCCTGGTCGAAACTCAGCGAACCAGTTTTGAGCAGCTTGTCGTCCCAGGTCGCGCGCACGCTGCCCTCGGCGGCCAGCAGACCACCATCATTTTCGTAAGAGATACTGTCGGCCTCGACCGAGACCTCCGCGGCCCGCGCGCCACCGATCAAGCCGAACACCAGCAGGGCAAAAATACGGAAAAATAGCAGCGACAAACCGCGCCCCGCGTTGTCCCAGCCGCTACACATCAAAGGCGTCCCTTCCCGCCGCCTCTCGGTAGAGCTCGCCAACGAGAAAAACCGACCCGGTGACCAGCACGCTCCCCTCGCGCCCAGCCGCGCTTCGCGCGCTGCGCAGACCGGCGCTAGCGGTCTCGGCGAGTTCCCACGGAAGTAGTCCATCGGCAAGGTTCACCAGCTGCCCTGGATCAAGAGCGCGCGGGTTGTCTACCGGTACGAGCACGACCCGGTCTGCAATGGGGAACAGCGAACAGGCCATCTCACCCCAGTCCTTGTCGGCCATGACCCCGAGCACGAGTACCAGCGGGCGCGGCAGGCCCAGCTCACACAGTTCCTCTACGAGGAGACTCACTGACTGCGGGTTGTGTGCTACGTCGAGTACTACCCACGGCTCGTTGGCCACCGTCTCCAGGCGTCCGGGCCAGATCACGTTCTCCAGCCCCAGCCGTAACTGCTCGTCATCGACGGGAAAGCGATCGGCCAGTACTCGAATCAACGCTGCTGCGAGACCGGCATTGTGGCGTTGGGCCTTACCCTCCAGCCCGGTTTCCGACGAGGGACCGAAGTCCCTGCCCCAGCGCAGCCAGCGCGACCCGAGCTCGCGGGCCACGCTGCCGATCACGACCTGGGGCCCCGGTTGCATACGACCGGTAACCACCGGCACACCGGCGCGAATGATTCCCGCTTTTTCCCTCGCGATTTCTTCCTCGCTGTCGCCCAGCCACTCGCAGTGGTCCAGGCCTATGCTGCTGATCACCGAGGCCACGCTTTCTACGACGCTCGTCGCGTCGAGCCTGCCTCCCAGGCCGGTTTCAAAAACCGCCATATCGAGATCAGCGAGACTGAATTCCAACAGGGCCATCAGTGTTCCAAACTCAAAGAAGGTAAGCTCTGCCTCGACCTGGCTGCCGGCCCACTTGACGCGTTCGACCAGGTCGACGACTCGGTCTTCATCTATGAAATCGGTACCCACCCGGATCCGCTCCCTGAAAGTCTGCAGGTGGGGTGAGGTAAACAGCCCACAACGATAGCCGGCCTCGCTATAGACCGAGTGGATCATGGCTGCCGTAGAACCCTTGCCGTTGGTGCCTGCCACCTGAATGGCGGGCAGTCCCCGTTCGGGATTGCCCAGGGCGCCGAGGGCCGCGTGCAACCGCTCGAGGCGAAAGTCCATTCCCCGCAGGGCGTCCAGCGAACACAACCAGTCTATTGTCTGCTGGTACTCGCCCACGCCCGGTCAGCCGTCTATTCCACGGCGCAGGGCGGAGACGAATCGTCCAGCCTCGGCCGCGCATCGCGCCGCGCCAGCTTCGTGCATCGTCTTAACGAGGGCAGAGCCAACGATAACCAGGTCGGCGTAATCGGCCACGGCGTGGGCCTGCTCCGGGGTAGAAATACCGAATCCAACGCCGACTGGCAGGTCGGACAACTCGCGCACGCGAGCCACCTTGGCCGGAACATCGGTGGACAGGTTTGACCGCGCGCCGGTCACGCCGGTAACTGACACGAAATAAACGAAGCCGGACGAGCAACGCGACACTGTTTTTATGCGCGAATCGTCGCTGGTCGGGGCCAATAGAAAAATACTGTCCATTCCGTTGGAGCGACAAGCGGCCACCATGCCCCGGGCTTCCTCGGGAGGTAGATCTACGCAGAGCACGCCGTCGGCACCGGCGCTGACTGCATCGCGGGCGAAAGCTTCTTCACCGTAGCGGAAAAACGGATTGTAGTAGCCGAACAATACCAGGGGCACGTCGGTCCTCGCACGCAGCGAGGCGACCATTTCGAGTATCCCGTGCAGGCTGGTTCCGGCCTCCAGCGCCCGCTGGCTCGACGCCTGTATGACCGGACCGTCTGCCATGGGATCAGAAAACGGCACGCCCAGCTCAATGATATCGGCGCCGGCGTCAACCGCGGCGAGCACAGCGTCGTGGGTCTCATCTATGCCCGGATCGCCAACCGAGAAAAACGGTACCAGGGCCGTTCGGCCCTCGGCCGACAGCTTGTCCAGGCAGCGCTTGATCCGTTTTTTGCCTCTCGCCACGACGCTTCAGACCTCGATCCCGAGATACTCGGCCACCGCCGGCATGTCCTTGTCTCCACGGCCCGACAGGTTGACCACCACCACCGCATCGCGGGGCATGGTCGGTACCACTTCCAGGGCGTGGGCCACGGCGTGGGCGCTCTCAAGCGCCGGTATGATCCCCTCGAGCCGGCTCAACAGCTGCAGGGCTTCGAGTGCCTGCCTGTCGGTGACCGCAACGTAACTGGCCCGCCCCTTGTCGTGCAGCCACGAATGTTCAGGGCCGACCCCGGGATAGTCCAGCCCGGGCGCTATGGAGTGGGCCTCGCTTACCTGTCCCAGCTCGTCCTGCAGCAGGTAGGTCTTCTTGCCGTGCAACACGCCGGGAGAGCCCCGGCTTATGGATGCCGCGTGCGGACCCGCATCGAGGCCGCCGCCGGCCGCCTCCACGCCGGTCATCGCCACCGACTCGTCCTTGATGAAGGGGTAGAACATGCCCATCGCGTTGCTGCCACCGCCGACACAGGCGACCAACAGGTCGGGTAGCTTACCTTCCGCCTTGAGTACCTGCCGTCGCGCCTCCTTGCCGATGACCGACTGAAAATCCCGAACGATCAGCGGGTAAGGATGCGGGCCCATCGTGGAGCCCACGAGGTAGTAGGTATCGGCAATGTTGGTTACCCAGTCTCGCATGCACTCGTTTATGGCATCCTTGAGCGTGCGGCTGCCCGATTCGACCGGGTGTACCCGCGCCCCGAGCAACTGCATGCGAAACACGTTGAGTTTCTGCCGCTCGATATCTTCCGAGCCCATGTAAATCTCAGCGTCTACGTCCATGAGCGCGGCGACGGTGGCCGTCGCGACCCCGTGCTGGCCAGCGCCGGTCTCGGCTATGATTCGTTTCTTACCCATCTTGCGGGCCAGCAGTATCTGTCCCAGCGTGTTGTTGATCTTGTGCGCGCCAGTGTGGCAGAGGTCTTCGCGCTTGAGATAAACCCGCGCACCGCCCAGGTGCTCGCTCAGCCGCGCGGCATAATACAGGGGCGTTTCACGGTTGGCGTAGTCGCGGTAGAGACCTTTGAGTTCGGCCTTGAAGTCGGCGTCCCTGCGCACGCTGGTGTAAGCCTGCTCGAGTTCCTCGAGAGCCGGCACCAGTGTCTCGGAGACGTAGCGCCCCCCGTACTCGCCGAAGCGGCCGCGGCGATCAGGCAGAGCGGGCATTGTTTACAAACTCCATCATCAGCTTCCTATCCTTCACCCCGGGCCCGCTCTCCACTCCGCCGGCGCAGTCCACACCCCAGGGCCGCCGCGCTCGCACGAGACCCGCCACGTTGGCTGCATCGAGGCCGCCCGCGAGCACCGTACGCGAGAGGTCCAGTCCGTCGAGCAAAGCGCTGTCTATCTGCTGACCACTGCCTCCACCCAGCGGGCTGTCGAGAAGAAGCACTGCTTCCCGCTTCGCCGCCAGGGCCGCTTCTACAGAGGGCCTGTCTGCTGCTTTTACCGCGCGGATCACCGGCACTTCCCAGCCTGAGATATATTCATCGGTCTCGTCACCATGAAATTGCAGCCCGTTGATTCCTGTTTCGGCGAGAACCTGCATCACCCGGTCGCGCCCAGCATCAACAAATACACCATACACGGGAAAGCCGCGAGGTAATGCGGCCACCACTTCGGCCGCCAGGGGGTCGCTGCAGAAGCGCGAGCTGCGTTCGCAAAAGTTAATTCCTATGGCGTCGGCGCCCACCAGCCGCGCGTCGACCGCGTCTACGGGCCGGGTCACGCCACAGATCTTGACCCAGGGGCTCATGGGACAAGCAGTCCGGCGAGAGCGGCGCCGGGGTCTGCGGCAGACATCAAAGATTCGCCCAACAGGAAGGCCGTGACCCCTATCTCCTCCAGCTGGCCGAGCTCGCCCGCCTGGCCCAGCCCGCTCTCGGAAACCAGCAGCGCGCCCTCCGGCGCCAGCGGCGCAAGGCGGCGCGTAACATCGGTGCTGGTATTGAAGGTCTTCAAGTCGCGGTTGTTTATGCCTATGAGCGCCGCCCCGACGGCCGCGGCCCGTTCCATTTCAGTTTCGTCGTGGACTTCAACGAGCACGTCGAGCCCTTCTTCGTTGGCGGCGACGTAGAGCTCATCGAGCTGGCTCCCCGGCAGCGCGGCCACGATCAACAGCACCGCGTCGGCCCCGTGCGCACGGGCTTCTGTGAGCTGCCACTCATCGACCATAAAATCCTTCCGCAGAAGGGGCAGCGCGCAAGCGGCCCGCGCGTCTTCCAGGCAAGCCAGGCTACCCGAAAAGTATTCGCGGTCGGTCAACACCGACAGGCAGGCCGCTCCACCTTTCTCGTATTGTCGCGCGTGCAGGGCCGCTTCGAAGTCCTGCCTTATGACTCCACGCGACGGCGACGCTTTCTTAATCTCGGCTATTATGCGGCGCCCGGGGAGCCCCAACGCTGCAGTAAATCCGCGACGCTCCTGGCCGTAGAGTGGCAACCCGCGCAACTCAGACAAGGAGTGCTCGGCGCGTCCGCGAGAAACTTCACCGCGCTTGGTCGCCAGTATGTCATCCAGGATCACTCCCCCGCTCCACGGGTGAGGGCGACCCACTTTGCGACGAGGTCACGGGCGTCGCCGCGCTTCATAATCCGGCGGGCGAGGGCCAGGCCACCGGCTATGTCCTCGGCCTTGTCGGCCACGTACAAGGCCGCGCCAGCGTTGAGTGCCGTGATATCGGCCAGCGCACCTTCGCCACCCGAGAGTATATTTTTCAGGGTTGCCGCGTTTTCCTCGGCACTGCCGCCCGCCAGGTCATCGACACGGGCCGTTGCCACCCCCAGGGCAGAGGGGTCGATGGTGTAGCCCTCGATGCGCCCCCCCTTCAATTCCACCACAGCTGTCGGGCCCGTGGTGGTGATCTCGTCGCTGCCGTCCGAACCGTGCACAACCATCGCCCTCTCCGATCCCAGCTCAGCGAGGGCCTCGGCCACCCCGTGCAGCCATTCGCCCGAGTAAATGCCCAGCAGTTGCTGGGTAGCGTGCGCCGGGTTGCAAAGTGGGCCGGTGAGGTTGAACAGGGTCCTCACGCCCAGCTCTCGGCGTGGCCCGGCAACGTGGCGAACCGCCGGGTGGTAGCTGGGGGCAAAAAGAAACGCGAAGCCGATTTCCTCCAGCGACCGGGCCGAGACCTCGGGAGTCACGTCTATGTTCGCGCCGAGAGCCTCGAGAAGGTCGGCCGCTCCAACCTTGCCCGAGGCCGCGCGGTTGCCGTGCTTGGCAACGCGTGCCCCTCCCGCCGCCGCTACGAAAGCCGTCGCGGTGGATACGTTGAAGGTGCCCAGGCCGTCGCCGCCGGTACCACAGGTGTCGAGCAGCGGGCCCTCTACGTCCAGTGGTACAGCGCGCGCGCGCATAGCGCGGGCGGCAGCCACCAACTCGCTGCGGGTCTCCCCCTTGAGCCTCAGGGCGACGAGAAACGCGCCGACCTGGGCAGGGGTCACCTCACCGTCCATGATGAGCCCGACCGCGCGTTCCATGACCTCGGCCGACAGATCATCACCCGCCACCAGCTGCGCGAGTACCTGCTTCATCCTTTTTCCATTTGGCCGGCCTTCTCCAGCGCCAGGATCATGCCGCGAATCTTCGCCTCGCATTCGGCTTGCTCACGGCTGGGGTCAGAATCAGCAACAATCCCAGCTCCCACCTGCATGTACACCCGGCCTCCCTTGATGAGCGCGGTACGAATCGCTATGCAGGTGTCGAGATTACCGGAGTAGTCGACCCAACCCACACCACCGCCGTAGAGACCCCGCCGGGTGGGTTCGAGTTCCTCGATGATCTCCATTGCGCGGACCTTGGGCGCGCCGCTGAGCGTACCCGCTGGATGCGCAGCCGCAAAGGCGTCGAGCCTGTCGCAGTCGTCCCTCAGCTGGCCACTTACATGGGAAACGATGTGGTTCACGTGCGAATATTTCTCTACGACCATCTGTTCGTCGACACTGACGCTGCCGGTTACGGCCACCCTGCCGACGTCGTTTCGGCCCAGGTCCAGCAGCATGACATGCTCGGCCCGTTCCTTGGGATCGGCCAGCATGGCGGCGACCAGGCGGTCGTCCTCTTCGGGGGTCTTACCGCGCCTGACGGTGCCCGCGATCGGCCTCACGTGGACCCTGTCCCCGTGCACCTTGACCAGCACCTCGGGCGAAGCGCCAACCGCTATCTCGTCTTCAAGGTCGAGAAAGAACATGTAGGGTGACGGATTTATCGTGCGCAGCGCGCGGTAAATCGAAAACGGGTGGACCTGCAGCTCCTGCTCGTAACGCTGCGAGAGCACCACCTGTATTATGTCGCCCGCGCGTATGTACTCGCCCGCAGCCTCAACGCTCTCGCCGTACTGGCCGGGAGTCATGTTGGACACCGGGGAACCCTTGCCACCGGGGCCAGGCGGCGGGGTTTCTGCCACGGCTTCGGATAAAAGCCTGACCGTATCCTCCAGCTCGTCTACAGCATGGGACCACGCCTGGTCAATACCGTCGTCGTGATCCGCCGGAAAGGTGAGTTTTACCGCCGTCATCGTGTGGCGGACGTTGTCGAAAACTACGAAGGCATCGACGATCATTCCCGAGAGGTCGGCCACGCCGAGATCGTTGGTCGTGTTCTCGGGCAGTTTCTCGACGCTGCGCACGAGGTCGTAGGAAAAGTAGCCCACGAAGCCCCCGGAAAACGCCTCGAGTTCCTCGCGGTCAGCCACGCGCGGCTTACCGAGTACGCGGCCGAGCACCTCGAGTGGTTTACCCTCCATTGTTTCTTCGCGGCCATCTCTATGACTGAGCTTGCAGCTGCCCCCCTCGCAGCTCAGTGTCATCGCGGGCTTGGTACCCAGAAAACTATAACGGCCGACCTTGTCCTGCCCCTCTACACTTTCAAGCAGAAACCCGTGTCCACCAGCGTGCAGCTTGAGAAACGCGGATACCGGGGTGTCGAGATCAGCTGTGATTTTACGACAGACGGGGACAACGTCGTAATCTGCACAAAGCTGCCTGTACTCGTCGAGTGAGGGTGAAATTGTTGACAGGTTCACCGCTGATTTACCTACTGCATGGTCACGTATGCGCTTTTGAAACCGAGCTCGTCGTTACATTCATCCTGAACGACTCGCGCCTCGGTTATCGTTTGATAGCTGCCGATCCTGACCCTGTACCACGGAACGTCTTCTTCATCACCCAGTTTCACGTAGGCCTGGTAGCCTTCCTTCCGCAGCCTGTGGCCGAGTCCGTAAGCTTCTTCCCTGCTACGGGTGGCCATGAGCTGGACCGTGTAGGCATCCTCGCCCGGCGCCCGCTCAAGCTCAGCGTCGGTCAACGGCTTCTGTTCGTTGGTGGCGGCAAACAGGGCCTTCGCCAGTACCAAAGGATCCAGGGTCTCTCCGACTTCTTCGTCGGCGACATCTTCCCCACGGCCGGCATCCAGCTCGTCCACAAGATCTTGCTCCAGGTTTTCTTCAGCAGGTTGACGTTCTTCGGCTGCACTCGATTCATCGCCAGGGCTTTCTTCGCTCGAGACCTGTTTTTGAGTAGCCGACTCCAGTTTTTCCCCGGCCGGGATTTCGACAACGGCTGCCCCCTCGGGCTCGGGCTCCAGCTCGGGCTCCGGCTCTGGGTTGGCAACGGCTTCGGCTACCGGCTCGGGCTCAGTAAGCGACTCAGCGACAGGCTCCGGGGCGGCCACCGGTTCCGCGACAGGCTCGTCTACAGGCTCCAGCACGGCAACGGGTTCGGGTTCCGGCTCAAGCTGAAACTCAGGCGGCTCGGTAATCGGCACCCTGGCTACCGCCGGGTCTGCTTCCGAATGCAGGTCGGAAAGTCCACGCCCGAGGTAGAAGCCCATGAAGAAAATAAAAAGAGACGCCGCCGTAAACCCGACAGCCAGCGCGAGTAACTCGCTGAAAGAAAACTGGTAGTGCCCCCTGTTACGTCCAGCCATAACCCTACGTCCTCACATCCGCGACGGAGCGCTGATCCCCACGAGGCTGAGAGCGTTTCCGATTACCTGTTGCACCGCCTTCACCAGCAGCAGTCGGGCCGCCGTCACTTTCTTGTCATCCGATACCACCCTGTGGCGACTGTAGAACCTGTGAAAATCACCCGCCAATGCCTGCACATAGAATATCACCCTGTGCGGCTCGAACGACCTCGCGGCACTTTCAACTATGTTGGGGTAGTCGTCGAGCACCCGGACCAACGCGATTTCGTCTTCATGCTGAAGGGCCGAAAGTACGTCGGCCGTGGCTTCCGGCAGCGGGATGCCCTTGTCCTCGGCCTGCCTGAAAACGCCGGCTATCCGGGTGTGGGCGTACTGTATGTAGAACACGGGGTTCTCAGCCGTCTGCCGCCGCGCAAGCTCAAGGTCGAACTCCAGCTGAGCATCAGATTTTCGCGCGAGAAAGAAAAACCTCGCCAGGTCGGCCCCGACTTCATCGATCACGTCGCGCAGCGCCACGAACTCGCCACTGCGCTTGCCCATACGCACGGGCACACCATCGCGGGTGAGGTTGACCATCTGTACCAGCACTACATGGAGGCCCGAAGGGTCAACCCCGAGGGCTTCGAGGGCCGAGCGCACACGCTTCACGTAGCCGTGGTGGTCAGCACCCCATATATCGACCACCTTCTCCATGCCGCGCGCGAACTTCTTGCGATGGTAGCCCACGTCGGCGGCAAAATAAGTGAGTTCGCCACCGCTCTTCACCAGCGGCCGATCCTTGTCATCGCCGAAGTCGGTAGACCTGAACCACTCTGCGCCACCCTCTTCGTAGGTATGCCCCGCGTTTCTCAGTTCCTGTATGGCCGCCTCAACGGTCCCGTCGCCACGTAGCTGCTTCTCGCTGCTGAAGTTGTCCATACTGACACCGAAAGCCGCGAGGTCGTCACGGATACGGCCCAGGAGTTTGTCTCCAGCGTAATCGGCGGCAATGGCTGATGATTCTTCTTCGGGGAGCTGTTCCAGGGCGTCGCCCTTGTCCTCCCGGAGCAGACCGGCAATCTCGGTGACGTACTCACCAGGGTAACCTTCCTCTGGAAAGGCCGCGCTCTCATCGACCGCTTGCAGGTAACGCGCCAGCACCGATCGGCCGAGTATCAGCATCTGTCGACCAGCGTCGTTGACGTAGTATTCCCTCTCTACATCGTAGCCCGCGGCTTCCAGTACGCGGGCCAGGGCATCACCGGTTGCAGCCCCCCTGCCGTGGCCGACATGCAGGGGACCCGTGGGGTTAGCCGACACGAACTCGACCTGCACGCGGCGGCCCTCGCCCAGGTTTACGCGACCAAAGCCATCCCCTTTTTCAAGAATATCGCGCAGCCTCTCCCGCCAGGCATCAGCGCTGAATGTAACATTGATGAAACCCGGGCCAGCGATTTCTACCGATTCGACGCGGGGATCGTTTATCTGCGCGACCAGAATTTCGGCGATTTTACGCGGCGGCTTGCGCTCAGAGCGGGCGAGCAACATCGCCACGTTACAAGCAAGATCACCGTGCCCCTGTTCACGGGGCTTCTCGACCACCACCGGGGTGGGGTCGGCCAGCTCCAACTCGCCCGCGCCACCAGCCGCGGCCAGCGCATCCCCGAGAAGAGACTGTAGGAGTTCTCTCACCTACCCCACCCTTGCGGTGGGCATCAGTCGCCTGTGCTTTCGGGCGCCGCGGCCTGCTCCGTCAACTCGATACGCGACAGCGCAGCGTTATCGCCCTTGCGCCTGCCCAGCTTGATGATCCGGGTGTATCCGCCTTCGCGCTGCATGAAACGCGGGGCCACGTCATTGAACAGCCTTGCCAACGCCGAATCAGTGCGGACAAAACGCCGGGCCTGCCTGCGCGCGGCCACCGTCTGCTTTTTGCCCAGGGTGATCATGCGATCGGCCACGCGGCGCAGCTCCTTGGCCTTGGCGTCAGTGGTGGTGATTCCGCCCAGGTCGATAAGCGAAGTCACCATGTTACGAAACATGGCCTTGCGGTGAGACGAATTCCGTCCCAGCTTTCTTCCAACCTTCTGGTGTCGCATTTCTCAGAAAGTCTCCTGCTCCAAGCGAAGTTTGTCGAGCGCGTCGCGTTCGGGGAAATTATCCAGGCGCGTGCCCAGGTTCAGTTCCATCGTTATGAGAAGGTCCTTAATCTCGAGCAGCGATTTACGACCGAAGTTCTTGGTCTTGAGCATCTCCCCTTCACTCTTCTGCACCAACTCACCGATGTACTTGATATCAGCGTTCTGCAGGCAGTTGGCCGAGCGCACCGAGAGGTCCAGTTCATCGACACAACGGTAAAGGGCGTCGCTGAACGACTGCGATGACGTGACTTCTTTCTCCGCCTGGGCCTCAATTTCGTTCACATCAAAGTTAATGAACACCTGCACCTGGTCCTGCAGTATGCGGGCCGCCAAGGCCACGGCATCGTCAGGACGCACGCTGCCGTCTGTCCACACCTGCAACGACAGCTTGTCGTAGTCGGTACGTTGGCCCACGCGGGCACCGGTGACAGCAAAGTTAACGCGGCTTATCGGCGAGTAAGCGGTGTCCAGCGTGATGGTGCCCACCGGTGCGCTCTCTTCGCGATTACGGTCCGAGGTAAGGTAACCGCTGCCGCGCTTGACCACCAAGTCCATCTTGAGCGATGCCCCGGGGGCCAGGGTCGCAATAACGAATTCGGGGTTAAGCACCTCGACCTCGGGACCGAACTGCAGGTCACCGGCGGTCACCTGACCTTCGCTGGAGCCCTCAAGCGTGCCCTCGTGCCTCTGCCCTTCGAAGACCCGCAGGCGGACTTCCTTGAGGTTGAGCGCGATATCGGTGACGTCTTCCTTGACGCCGTCGATGGTCGAGAACTCGTGCAGTACGTCGTGAATAAAAACGCTCGAAATCGCAGCGCCCTTCAACGATGCCAGCAGGGTGCGACGAAGCGCATTACCAACCGTGGTGCCAAACCCTCTCTCGAACGGCTCCAAGTCAAAACGACCGTAGCCATTAGTAAGTTCCTTGACCTCAATTTCGGGCCTTGAAAGATCCTTCCAGTTATCCAACATCAGTAACGTGCCTCCAGTGTCCGTAGTCGCCAATGACGACCTGCCGAACAGTTATTTAGAATAAAGCTCAACGACCAGCCGTTCGTTCACGGCGAGCGGCAGTTCTTCCCGCACGGGAATTCGAACCACCTTTCCGGACAATGCGTCCGCGTTGAGTTCGAGCCATGAAACAGTCTCGTGGCGTTGGGCCAACCCCAGCGCCTCGGCGAAAACCTGTTTCCCCTTGCTTTTTTCGACTACAGATATCTCGTCGCCTTCGCTCGTCAGGTAGGAAGGTATGTTGACCTTACCACCGTTGACCGCGAAGTGGCCGTGGCGAATCAGCTGGCGAGCTTGCGCCCGCGAACCGGCCAAACCCAGCCTGTACACCATGTTGTCGAGCCGCCTCTCGAGAAAAGTGAGCAGCGCCTCACCGGTCACGTCACGGGATTTCTCGGCCATGGTGAAGTATCGCTTGAACTGCTTCTCGAGCAGACCGTACATCCGCTTGAGCCGCTGCTTTTCGCGAAGCTGAACCGCGTATTCCGATATCTTGCGCCTACGTCCCTGGCCGTGCTGCCCGGGAGCGTAATTGCGACGCTCAATCGCACACTTGTCGGTGAAACAACGCTCACCCTTGAGAAAAAGTTTTGTCCCCTCTCTGCGGCAAAGCCTGCAGACGGGATTAGTATATCTTGCCACTTTCTGGTTTCCTCCCGGTCAGACCCGGCGCTTCTTCGGCGGCCGGCAGCCGTTGTGTGGAATGGGGGTCACGTCACTTATGGTGTTAACCTGCAGGCCGGCAGCCCCGAGGCCCCTTACGGCAGACTCGCGGCCACTGCCCGGTCCCTTGATGCGGACGTTCACCGTACGCATGCCCATGTCGACCGCGCTGCGCCCGGCCTTCTCGGACGCCTGCTGGGCAGCAAACGGCGTACCCTTCCTCGAGCCCTTGAAGCCCGAAGCTCCGGCGCTGTTCCACGCCACGACGTTCCCCGCGGGGTCCGTTATGGTTATGTGAGTATTGTTGAAAGTCGCACGTATGTGGGCAATGCCCACTGCTACCGTGCGCTTGGTCTTTTTCTTCTTGCTCTTGTTCTTTGTTGCCATGTTTCTTTCCGTATCGTTTTCCTCGCGGTGTATACCACCGCTTGAAAGTTATTTCCTCGGCGCGATCTTCTTACCGGTTATGGCCTTGCGAGGACCTTTTCTGGTGCGCGCGTTAGTACTGGTACGCTGGCCCCTGACGGGAAGACCACGCCTGTGCCGCAACCCCCTGTAACAGCCGAGGTCCATGTAACGCTTGATGTTCATAGCGATCTCTCGCCGAAGATCACCCTCTACCTGGTAGCTCCCGTCGAGCACGCTCCTTATGGCGTTGATCTGTTCATCCGCCAGGTCATCGCTCTTCGTAGCGCGATCGATACCCGCCGCGTCGAGAATCTTTCCCGCCGAGCTCCTGCCAATTCCGAAAATCGCGGTCATCGCTATGTCCATGCGCTTTCCGTGGGGAAGATCTACTCCAACTATTCTAGCCATCAGGCCATTTCTCCTGTTCCCGGTTCAATGCCGGCTGGTCCAAGGCAGATCATCCCTGCCTCTGCTTGTGCCGGGGATTCTTACAGACCACGCGCACAACCCCCTTGCGCTTGATGACCTTGCAGTCCTTGCACATCTTCTTTACCGACGCTCTTACTTTCATGACGATGCCTCTTCAGCCGCGGCCGTTAAAATCTGCGGCCCCTCATCCGTTATGGCCACCGTGTGCTCAAAATGGGCCGAACGCCGGCCGTCAGTTGTAACGGCAGTCCAGCCATCTTCTTTCACACGCACCCCGTAACCGCCGGCGTTTATCATCGGCTCAATGGCCAGCACCATGCCGACTCTCAGTGCCTGTCCGCGCCCGCGCTTTCCAAAATTGGGCAGCTGCGGGTCTTCGTGCAAAGCCCTGCCTATGCCGTGACCGACAAAAGAGCGTACAACCGAAAAGCCCCCGCCCTCGGCCACTTCCTGCACGGCAGCACCCACGTCTCCGAGCCGCTGCCCGGGCCTCATCTGCTCGATGCCCGCCTCCATGCTGCGCCTGGTAACTTCGACCAGTCGTCGGGATTCCTCGTCGGTTTCGCCCGCGACCACGGTCACGGCCGAATCACCGTAGTAGCCTTCTTTCTCGACGCCAAAATCCAACGAGACGAGGTCTCCCTCTTCTATGGGACGGTCGCTGGGAATCCCGTGCACGACCTCGTCGTTCACCGAGGCACACAACACGGCAGGATAAATAGCGTCGCCCACCTGGTAGTTCTTGAACGCCGAACGACAACCAGCAAGCGATATCATGCGCTCCGCCTTGCTATCGAGCTCAGTCGTGGTGACACCCGGCGCGACCATCGCCGCCAGCTCACGGAGAATATCGGCCACCACTGCACCCGCAGCGCGCATCTTGCCGATCTCGACCTCTGATTTGAGCTCAATCATTTCAGCCGCCCAGCGCCTCGAGGATGCGTTCCGTAACCTCACCCGGTTTACCGGTGCCGTCAATCTTGTTGAGAATCCCTTTCTCACCGTAAAACCCCAGCAAGGGCGCGGTCTGGTCCCTGTAGATACCAAGCCGGGCCCTGACCGAGTCTTCGACATCGTCAGCCCTCTGCTCAAGGGTCCCCTCGCAAGAGTCGCACACCCCCTGACGCGATGGAGGGCGGAACTCGAGGTGGTGCAATCGCCCGCAATCAACGCAGGACCTGCGCCCACACAAGCGTCGGATCAGCTCGTCTTCGGGTACGTCCAGCGCCACGACGTAATCGAGCTCGTAGCTGCCGCTGTCCGAAGCTGTATCAAAAGCACTGGCCTGGGCCAGGGTGCGCGGAAACCCGTCCAGCAGGTAGTTGTCGCGACCGTGTCCGTTGAGTTGTTCGTCTACCAGGCCCAGTACCAGGTCGTCGGGCACGAGTTTGCCCTCGGCCATCACGGCTGCAGCTGCCACGCCGAGCTCGGATCCGTCCTTGACGGCCGCGCGCAGGAGTTCACCCGTAGATACGTGTGCCGAACCAAAACGTTCGCGCAATACTGCACCCTGGGTTCCCTTGCCGCAGCCGGGAGGGCCAAGAAGAGCCATTCTCACCCTGTCCTCCCGCGCGCCCTGCCACCGCGCGACATGAATCCTTCATAGTTACGTTGAATGAGATGGGCCTGCATCTGGGACACCGTGTCGATAGCAACACCAACTACGATCAGCAGCGCCGTACCACCAAAGAAAAACGGCACGTTGAAACGACTGATCAGTATGGTTGGAAGCACGCACACAATTGAAACGTAGATCGCCCCCCCGAGGGTGATGCGCGTGAGAATGCGATCAATGTACTCGGCCGTGCGCTTACCCGGCCTGATCCCGGGTATAAAGCCACCGGCCTTCTGCATGTTCTCCGCGACGTCGTCGGGTTTGAAGGTGACGGCAGTGTAGAAGTAGCAGAAGAATATAATCGCGGCGACGTAAACGATGTTGTAAAACAAGCCGCCCGGCTGCAGGAAGTCGGCCGCTCTCTGGAACGCCGGGTGCTGGACAAACTGGGCAATGGTACCCGGAAAGATGAGCAGCGAGGATGCAAAAATCGGAGGAATTACGCCAGCCGTGTTTACCTTCAACGGCAGGTGGGTGCTCTGGCCGCCATACATCTTGCGACCGACCACGCGCTTGGCATACTGCACCGGGATGCGCCTCTGGGCCCGCTCAACGAAGATGATGATGCCGATAACGCCGATCATCATGGCCGCGAGAAAGACCAGCACGAGAACCCCGAGCTCACCCTGCCGGGTAAACTGGAAGGTAGCTCCTATGGCCGAGGGAATCGCCGCGACGATGCCCGCAAATATTATCAGGCTGATGCCGTTGCCTATGCCCCGCTCGCTGATCTGCTCGCCCAGCCACATGATAAAAACCGTGCCCGAACAGAGCGTCAGCATCGTCATCAAGCGGAAACTCCAGCCCGCGTCGTACACCACCGAGCCGCCGCCGCCGGGCGTCTGTATCTGCTCGAGGCCCATGGAGATAAACAGCCCCTGTACCAGCGCCAATCCGACCGTGCCGTAGCGGGTGTACTGGGTAATCTTGCGTCGGCCCTGCTCGCCTTCCTTCGAAAGACGTTCGAGGTGAGGCACCACGAGGGTCATCAGCTGCAGGATAATCGAAGCCGAAATGTAGGGCATTATGCCGAGGGCGAAAATCGAGAACCTCTCCAGCGCGCCGCCGGAGAACAGGTTGACCATGCCGAATACGGTCGCCTGGGCGGCCTTGAAGAACTCGCCCAGTGCTTCGCCGTCGATACCCGGAGTGGGCACCGCGACGCCGAGACGATAGATCGCCAGCATGGCGAGCGTAAACCCGAGACGACGCCTCAGCTCGGGTATGCGCGGAAGGTTCTGTATTCCCTCAAACACCGGCCGCTATTCTCCCGACTCCGAAGGCGAAGTAGCTTCAGTGTCAGAACTGGAATTGCTGCGGGTCTTTTTAGCAGCACCCGTGACAAGCTCGACGCTGCCACCGGCACTTTCTATTGCTGCCTGGGCTGGCTTGGAAAACGCGTCGAGCTTGACGGTGAGGCCGTGCGACAGCTCGCCGTTGGCCAGCACCTTGACCGGGAGGCCCCGCTTGGCGAGCCCCCGCGCCCTGAGCGCCTCAACATCGACTACCGTGCCCGCGTCAAACTCGGCCAGGTCGACAAGCCCTATTACCTGGTAAGCGACCCTGAAGGGGTTTTTAAACCCCCGCTTGGGGAGGCGTCGCGAGAGCGGCATCTGGCCGCCTTCAAATCCAGGCGACACGTTGCCACCGGCCCTCGAGCCCTGGCCCTTGTGCCCGCGTCCAGCGGTCTTGCCATGTCCCGAACCGGGACCGCGGCCTATCCTTCGGCGTTTTTTCCGCGAACCCGGCGCCGGCTTCATTGAATCGAGCTGCATCGACTACTCCTCTACCTTCACGAGGTGCAGAACCTTGTTTATCATTCCGCGGACCTCCGGTGTTTCCCTCAGCGCCGCACTACGGCCACGCCTCAATAAGCCAAGACCCCTGAGCGTCGCGCGCTGTCGCTTGGTGCAGCCGATAAAGCTGCCGGTCATGTGCACCCGAATCATTTTTTCAGAAGAAGACATTGTTCTCTCTCCACCACCGCTCTCAGCGTATGCCTGACAGGACCTTTCCCCGCAGGGCCGCTATATCTTCCGGTTTCACCAACGAAGTGAGCGCGTCCATCGTAGCCCGCACCATGTTCATGGCGTTGTGGGAGCCGAGACACTTGGTGAGAATGTTCTGCACTCCCGCCAGCTCTACGACCGCACGTATACCACCACCGGCTATGACACCGGTTCCCGCAGAGGCCGGCTTAAGCAGCACCTTTCCAGCGCCGCAGTGCCCGATTACTCCGTAGGGTATGGTGCCGTCCTGTATGGGCACAGTCACCAGGTTTTTCCTGGCCCTTTCAACACCTTTGCGTATAGCCTCAGGCACTTCCTTGGCCTTGCCCAGGCCGAAACCCACCTGCCCATCGCCGTCGCCAACGACCACCAATGCTGAAAAGCCGAAGCGCCTGCCGCCCTTGACGACCTTGGCAACCCGGTTGATGTAAACAACGCGTTCCTTGAACTCGGTCGCTTCCGCGCCGCCTTCCCTGCTCTGAGTCTCTCGCCTGGCCACTTATACTCTTGCTCCCGCTCGAACTTTCACAACTGAAGTCCCGCTTCCCGCGCGCCCTCTGCAACGGCGCGTACACATCCGTGGAATCGATAACCGTTGCGGTCAAAAACCACAGCGTCTATCGACAGTTCTTTACATCGACCCGCGATCTCGCGGCCCAGTTCGCCGGCTGTCGCCACCCCTCCGACAAGTTTCTTGCCTTCGCCGCCCGACGCCATCGTCGACGCCGAAGCCAGGGTGCGCCCGCTCTCGTCCGATATGATCTGCAGGTAAAGGTGCTTGTTAGACCTGAACACGCATAAGCGCGGACGCTGGTCCGTACCGACGACCCTGCGCCTGACCCTCGCCCGGCGTCGTTGCCTGGCCACTCTTCTTTCTGCTGAATTTCCCAAAACTTCTTTCCTTGCCTACACGGCCCTTGCCTAGGCAGCGGCCGTCTTGCCAGCCTTTCGTCTAACCTGCTCGTCGCTGTAACGTACTCCCTTACCCTTGTAAGGCTCCGGCGGCCTGAGCGCCCTGATTTCTGCTGCGACCTGGCCGACCTTCTGCCGGCTCGACCCACTGATCGTAATCGTTGTCTGCTCGGCCACCGCGGCTTCTATACCCTCGGGCAGCTGGTAAATAACCGGGTGCGAAAAACCGAGGGTGAGGTGTACAAGGTCGCCCTTGACGTCGGCCCTATAGCCGACACCGGTGATCAACAAGATCTTTGAAAACCCCGAAGTAACACCACCAACCATGTTTTCGACCAGCCGGCGCGCGAGCCCGTGTCCCATGCGCTGCTCTCGACTGTCATCGGCGCGCTCAACAACTACTCCCGCGTCGCCTATGGCGACCGAAATGCCGCCCGGCATCTTCTCAGACAGCGAGCCCTTAGATCCCTCGACGTTGACAACCTGGCCGTCCACGCTGACCTTTACGCCGTCCGGGACAGCGATCGGATTTCTACCAGTACGAGACAAACTACCAGACCTCGCAGATTACTTCGCCGCCGACGTTTTGCTTGCGGGCTTCGCGGTCCACCAACATGCCCGAAGGCGTAGACAGCACGCTTATACCAAGACCATTTCTCACCCGCGGAGCGTCGCTGGCCCCCGAGTAAACCCTCAGGCTCGGCCTGCTCACGCGGCGTACACCGGTAATCGCGGGTATACCATCTTCGTTGTAGCGAAGGGTGATAAGAATTTTGCGCGTAACACCCTCGCCCTCGGCTACGGCCTGGTTTATGTAACCCTCGTCCACCAGCAGGGTAGCCAGTCGCTCCTTGAAGCTGGACCAGGGCATCTCAACCTCGGCGTGGCCCGCCCTGACGGCATTGCGCACCCTGGTGAGGAAATCGGCTATAGGATCGCTCATCGACATCGTACGTTTTCCTCTTTACCAGCTGGCCTTTATCAGGCCCGGAACCAAGCCCTGGAGGGCCAACGAGCGCAGACAGATCCTGCAGAGCCGAAACCGCCGGTACACGCTGCGCGGACGCCCGCACTGCTGGCAACGGGTGTAACCGCGCACGCTGAACTTGGGCTTCCTTTTCGCCTTGGCGATCATTGACTTCTTCGCCACTTAAAATCTCTCCTCCATAACAACTAACCCTCGGCCCTCGGGCCAGACTCGCTTAATCTCTCAGCGGAAGCCCGAAGTGCTTCAGCAATGACCGGCCTTCATTGTCGTCGACCGCCGTAGTGACCAGGCTCACGCTCATTCCCTTGGTGACGTCGACCCTGTCGAGGTCCACTTCCGGAAAAATAGAGTGATCCCTCAAACCTATCGTGTAGTTTCCGCAGCCATCGAACGCCTTGGGGTTAAGACCCCGGAAATCACGAACCCTGGGAAGGGCAACATTAATCAAGCGATCCAGGAACTCGTACATCCGCGCGCGGCGCAAGGTCACGGTGACACCAATGGGCATGCCTTCCCTGAGTTTGAAATTGGCAATCGACTTACGGGCCTTGGTCACCAGCGGCCTCTGGCCGGTAATGAGACCAAGCTCGGTGACCGCGTCTTCGATGATCTTGGGATTGGCAACAGCAGCACCCAGCCCGATATTGAGCACTACCCTGTCCATCTTCGGCACCCGCATGACAGACTTTACCCCCAGCTCCTCTTTGAGCTGGTCGACAATCTCGTCTTCGAATTGAACCTGTAATCTAGGCTTGTTGGTCTTCTCGCTCATCGTCCGCTCGACTCCCTCACGAACCAGCCAGGAGCTCGCCGCTCCTGCGTGCTACCCGGGCCCGTGCGCCGTCCTTGAGCTGGGTGCGCCCAACCCGGGTCGGCTTGTTTGTCTTGGGGCAGATCGGCATGACGTTGGACGCATGCACGGAAGCTTCCTTCTCCACGATACCGCCGGGCTGCTGCGGCCCGCTAGCCTTGCTATGCCGCTTTACCATGTTGATGCGCTCCACCAACACGCGCTCGCCGTCATCAACAACCTTGACGATTTTACCCGTCTTTCCTCGGTCTTTGCCGGTCGTTACCAGCACCGAATCACCTTTTTTTAATCTCGACTTAGCCATCACCCTGTTCTGCTTAAAGCACCTCCGGTGCCAGGGACACGATCTTCATAAAACGCCGTGCCCTCAGCTCCCTGGCCACGGGGCCAAAAATTCTTGTCCCGAGCGGTTCACCCTGGTTGTCCAGTATGACCGCCGAGTTTGTATCAAACTTGATATATGAACCGTCGGCGCGACCCATTTCCTTGGCCACACGCACGACGACAGCCTTGACAACGTCCCCCTTGGAGACCTTGCCACCGGGTATCGCCTCTTTGACGGTCACGACGATAACATCGCCGACCCGCGCGTAGCGACGACGGCTACCACCGAGCACTTTGATACAAAGCACGCGGCGAGCACCCGAATTGTCAGCTACGTCCAGTACGCTCTCAGTCCCGATCATGACTCTTCTGTTTCCGTTGTCCCTTGCTCGGCAGAACCCGCGGTGTCGACCGGTCCGGCACCCTGGTCGGCCGAATGTTCAATCACCTCGCGCAAACGCCATCGTTTGTTCCTGCTCAACGGGCGGCTCTCGGCAATCAAGACCCGGTCACCCTCTCGACAGATGTTTTCTTCGTCGTGCACCATGAAACGCTTCGAGCGTTGTATGTACTTGTGGTAACGCCGGTGTTTGAACCGCCTCTTGATCACGACGACCACGGTCTTGTCCATGGCGGTGCTCACTACAACGCCCTCGCGTGTGCGATGCCTCTGCCGGTCCGTTGTCTCAGCCGACGCCTGCGTCTCTATCTTTTCCTGCTCAGGCATTGCCCTGCTCTCCCGTTTCGCCAACGCGCTCGTTCAGCACCGTGAGCACCCTCGCCAGGTCGTGGCGCAAGGTGCTTGGAAGCGCCGTTTTATCCAACCGACGCGAGTACCGCTGCATGTTGACCCTGGCGATTTCGCCGCGGATCTCATCGGCCTTGCCGATCAGCTCCGCCTCGCTCATTTTCCTGAAATCACTCGCTCTCATGGATGTCCTCCCTAATGCAGAAGCGGGTAGAAACCGACAGCTTATGCCCTGCCAACCTCATCGCTTCACGCGCCAGTTCGGGATTCACTCCCTCGAGCTCAAAAAGCATCCGCCCCGGTTTTACCTGGCATACCCAGCCTTCCGGAGAACCCTTGCCCTTACCCATGCGAACCTCCGCAGGCTTGCTGGTGTAGGGGATGTCCGGAAAGATCCGTATCCACACACGCCCCCCACGCTTCACGTGGCGGGTTATCGCAATACGCGCGGCTTCTATCTGCCGTGCAGATATTCTTGCCGTACCCGTAGACTTGAGCCCGTAGTCGCCAAAGGCCAGCGTGTTGCCACGCCAGGAAAGCCCCTTGTCGCGGCCCTTGCCTTTCTGCATTTTACGGTACTTGGTTTTTTTTGGAGCAAGCATCGTTCAGACCCCACCCGGGGTACCAGTGTCATCGCCGCCACCGGGAGACTTATCGCCCCGGTAGACCCATACCTTGACGCCAATAACGCCAAAGGTCGTGCGAGCCTCGGTAAATCCATACTGCACGTCTGCACGCAGGGTGTGCAGCGGAACGCGGCCATCGCGGTACCACTCGGTGCGGGCAATATCGTGGCCACCCAGGCGTCCACCCGACTGTACCCTTATGCCACCGGCGCCCATTCTCATGGCCCGCGAAACGCTTTCTTTCATGGCGCGCCGGAACATGACCCGCCTCTCGAGTTGCATTGCTATATTCTCGGCCACCAGCTGGGCGTCAAGGTCCGGTTTACGGATCTCGTGGATCTCGATGAAGCTTTCCTTTCCCGCAATCGAGACAAGGTCCTTCTTGAGCTTCTCTATCTCGGCGCCCTTCTTACCGATCACGATACCGGGCCTCGCGGTAAAAATATTGACCTTTACCTTGTCAGCCGCCCGCTGGATCTCGATCCGCGAAACGCCGGCAAAGCGAAGCTGCTTGCGCAAAAACTTACGTATCTCCAGGTCCTGGTGCAGCAGCTCGGCGTAATCCTTGTCTGCGTACCACCGGGAATCCCACGTCTCGGTGTAACCGAGCCTGAAGCCCTTAGGATGTGTTTTCTGTCCCACTCTATTTCCTGTTTGTCACGGTTCTGTCTGAACCGCGGCTTTTCAGCCCTGTTCGTCCACCACCACTGTTATGTGGCTTGTTCTTTTGGCAATCGGCGTCGCCCGTCCCTGGGCACGGGGGCGCCAGCGCCAGGTTATCGGCCCACCGTCTACCCAGGCCCGCTTCACCACGAGCTGATCGACATCCACGTTCTGGGTGTCGCGAGCGTTGGCAATGGCTGACCGCAGGGTATCACCGATAATGGCCCCGGCCTTCTTCTCACTCAGGTCAAGGATCGCGAGGGCATCGGAAACCGGCAGTCCGCGAACCTGGTTCACCACCAGTCTCGCTTTGCGCGGCGACAACTTAGCGTAACGCAATACGCAACGACTCTCCACCTACCTGACCTCGCCCTTTCTTGTGCCGGTGTGCCCGCGGTAGGTCCGGGTGGGAGAAAATTCCCCGAGCTTGTGCCCGACCATATCTTCCGAGACCAGTACCGGTATGAACTGCTTGCCGTTGTGAGTGGCGATCGTGTAGCCCACCATGTCTGGCGTCACCGTTGAACGGCGCGACCAGGTGCGTATCGGCCGCCTGTTACTCACGTCCTGCGCTTCTATCTTTTTCATCAGATGAGCGTCCACGAACGGTCCCTTTTTAATTGATCTAGGCAATTCAGTCCTTCCTCCGTTTACCTGGCGCCGTCACTTGCTCTTCCGACGCGCCACAATGTACTTGTCGCTGTGACGCTTGCCCCTGGTCCTGTAGCCCTTGGTCGGTTTGCCCCACGGCGTGGTGGGGTGATTTCCCTTCGACCGGCCCTCACCACCACCGTGCGGGTGATCGACCGGGTTCATGGCAATACCCCGGACACTCGGCCTGCGTCCAGCCCAACGAGAGCGACCGGCCTTGCCAATCTTGACGTTCTCGTGCTGCTGGTTACCCACCGACCCTATGGTCGCCCGGCACACCCCCCTCACATTGCGAAGTTCACCCGAGGGCAGTCGCAGCAGTACGAAGTTGCCCTCGCGGGCCACGATCTGGGCTCCGGTGCCGGCGCTGCGCGCCAGGGCGGCTCCTGCACCCGGCTTCAACTCTATGGCATGGACCACGGTTCCCAACGGTATCGAGCCCAGCTCCATGGTGTTGCCAACCTTTATGTCCGAGCCCTCGCCGGCGATTACGGTGTCGCCCACCGACAAGTTCGCAGGCGCGAGGATGTAAGTCTTGGCGCCGTCAGCGTAGTGCAGCAGCGCGATCCTGGCCGAGCGATTGGGATCGTACTCGATCGAAGCAACCTTTGCCGGCACACCATCCTTGCGGCGACGGAAATCCACCAGCCGGTAGCGACGCTTGTGCCCGCCCCCGCGGTGCCTCAGCGTTATGCGCCCGTTTACGTTGCGGCCACCCGAACGGTTCTTTCCTCTGGTCAGCGATTTCTCGGGAGTCGAGCGCGTGATCTCCTCGAAATCGAGGCTGGTCTGGAAGCGCCTGCCGGGCGAAGTTGGTTTGTAGATCTTGATAGCCATCGTCTATTATCTTTCCCTGCTGCGCTATACGCGCCTCAGACCTTCTCCAGGAGGTCCATGACCTCACCCTCAGCCAAGGTCACGTAAGCCTTCTTCCACGCCTTCTTGCGACCGAGCACAGTGCCCCGCCTGACCTTGCGCCCCAGGTAATTCATCGTACGCACCGAGGCCACCTTGACCTCGAAGAGTTTCTCCACGGCTTTCCGTATGTCGTCTTTACCGGCACGGGTATCCACCTCGAACACGACCTGGCCGTACTCGCTCACGTCGGTACCCTTCTCGGTAACCATCGGCGCCTTTATTACGTCGCGAAGTTCCATGTCAGGCAGCCAGCCTCCGTTCGATTGCTTCGACCGCGGCCGGCACGAGCAGCAGGGTCTCGTGCTTGAGCAGGTCGTACACGTTTACGCC
>CAUZFM010000015.1:0-36145 GCA_963579235.1 uncultured Binatia bacterium (SeqCode) | reverse complement strand
CCTTCTTCTTGACTACCTTTTTCTTGGCCTTCTTCTTGGCCTTCTTCTTAGTAGCTTTTTTCTTGGTAGCCTTTTTCCTGGTAGCCTTCTTCCTGGTAGCCTTCTTCTTGGTTACCTTCTTCCTAGCGACCTTCTTCCTGGTAGCCTTCTTCTTAGTAGCCTTCTTTTTACGTACTGCCATTGTGTATCCTCCTTCACTCCTCTACCGGCACCCTTCGACGAAACTTCACACGACTCTCTTTTTTCTTTCTTTTGTACCGTTACCTAAAATTATAGTTTTCACCGATGGTCGGAGTCAATAGTTCAGAACAATAAACGAACAGGCCCAGAAATGGCTCCCAACGTCAGTCGCTCTGCACTTGCTTCACTCCATCGAGCGCACACAACTCGCGAAACAATTCCTGCTGGGCTTTTTTACTACCCACGCAGGTGATTTCTATGCTCCGTTGCGCCTCATCTATGCGTACCGTAAGCGATTCTGCTGCTATCAACGGGTTTGAATGCACAGCGTCAATCACCGGTATAGAATCCGCACCGCTTAGCATCGTAACGTTGTAACGCCTGAGACTACGACGCCCGCGCACGCGTGACTCCAAGCCGCGCAATGACACGAGACACGAAATTATTATCACCGTCGAGGCCACGGCGGCTTGCCAGGCCCCGCTACCGGCAGCGATGCCGACGCCAGCGACCGCCCATATGGTGGCGGCCGTAGTCAAACCGGTCACCGCACCGCGCGCCTGTATGATGGCCCCTGCACCGATAAAGCCGACGCCGGTTACCACTTGCGCCGCTATACGGCCGGGGTCACCCGACTCGCCGGCGACGTCACGCGACACGATCGTCAGCAGCGCGGCGCCCACGGCGATGAGCAAGTTGGTGCGTAGTCCAGCCGGCTTGCCGGTGAGCTCCCTCTCCATACCCATGGCGCCGCCGAGTACGAGCGCCAGCAACAACCTGAGGCCATCTGTCATCACGAATTCGAGCAACTCGTTCATCACTGGCAAAACTCCGCTCCCTTCCATGATCACGCCCGCCGGCGACCGAAAACCCGGCCCCCCGGGTAGACAGCGCGATCGCCCAGCTCTTCTTCTATGCGAAGCAACTGGTTGTACTTCGCGGTTCTCTCCCCTCTGGACAGCGATCCAGTTTTTATCTGCCCCGCGTTGAGCGCTACCGCGAGATCGGCGATCGTGGAGTCCTCGGTCTCGCCCGACCGATGCGAAATCACCGCGGTGTATCCTGCTCGCTCGGCCATGCGCACGGCCTCTATAGTTTCGCTCAACGTTCCGATCTGGTTGACCTTGACCAGTATCGAGTTGGCCACGCCCTCGTCTATCCCGCGCTTGAGTCGTTGACTGTTGGTGACGAAGAGATCATCGCCCACCAGCTGCACGCGGTCACCCAGGCGATCGGTCAATCGCGCCCAGCCCTCCCAGTCGTCCTCGCCCAGGCCGTCCTCTATCGACACCAGCGGGTAGCGGTCGGTCAGCCGCTGGTACAGCTTGATCATCTGCGCGCTGCTGCGTGTCTTGCCGTCGGACTTCACGAAACGGTAGCCGCCGTCTTCGCTGAACTCGCTGGCCGCGACGTCAATCGCCAACGAAACGTGGCGACCCGGCTTGTAGCCCGCCTCTTCAATGGCGCGCATAACGCACTTGATGGCCTCGTCGTTACTGCTCAGGCCGGGGGCAAAGCCGCCCTCGTCGCCCACGTTGGTGCTCATGCCGCGGGCCTTGAGCACCGATTTGAGGGCGTGAAAAACCTCGGTACCCATGCGCAGCGCCTCGCTGAAACTGCGCGCACCGTGGGGCACGATCATAAACTCCTGGAAATCCAGACCGTTGTCGGCGTGGGCCCCCCCGTTGATTATGTTCATCAGCGGCACAGGCAGGGTGCGGGCGCGGGGCCCTCCGATCTGCCTGTACAGCGAGCGCCCGCTGCCGGCCGCCGCCGCGTGGGCCACGGCCAGCGACACGCCGAGGATAGCGTTGGCCCCCAGGCGCGACTTGTTGGGGGTACCGTCCAGCTCCAACATGCAGCGGTCAACCGCCTGCTGATCACCGGCCTCAAGGCCGCGTACGGCCGGGCCGATGCGGTCGTTGACGTTCTTGACCGCCTGCAGGACCCCCTTGCCACCATAGCGCTTACGGCGAACGTCCCTCAGCTCCAGGGCCTCGTGGGTGCCGGTCGAAGCACCCGACGGCACGCAGGCACGCCCGTGCGCGCCTGATCTCAGTAAAACGTCGACCTCCACGGTCGGGTTTCCCCTCGAATCGAGGATCTCTCGTCCCTTCACAGACTTTATCTTCACGCCGTTATATCTCCTCTGCCGCGACCGCCACCACGCCTGCCCGCTTCAATCGGCACGACCCTGTAGTGTAACGCCAACTGCTCGGGTATCCTCAACAGTGAAATGGCCAGGCGAAAACAACAAGACACGCGTAAGCTCGCACTGCTGGTCTGGGTGCTGGCCGGAGTTTTCGTACTGCAGGTGGGCAGCCTCGTCTTCGGACGCCACGGTCTTCGCCAGGCCGACGATCTCAACAACAGGCTCGAACGCCTGTCGGCCGAGGCAAGCCTGCGCATTGCCCGCAACGACTCTCTCTACCAGGATTTCCAAGGACTGCGCAATAACCCCCGGGTGCTCGAAGCGGTGGCCAGGCAGAAGCTCGGTGTCGTGGCCGACGACGAGTTCCTGTTTCGCTTCAGCCACTCGCCCTGAATAGTTTCTTCCGGATGCCTGCGACCCGGCCGCTCACGAGCAGCCGCTGGTCGCCCCGCAGTTAAGACACTTGTAGCAAGCACCGTTGCGGACCATGATCGCACCGCAGTCGGCACAGCTCGGCGCGTCGGACTGCGGCAGGATGAAATCAACGCTGGTTTCCTCCAGGCCGCCTTCCTCCCGACCACCGCCAGCCGTCGAAGTGTCGGTCGGCCTGGCCGCCGGTACCACTCTCAACGGTGCCGGGGTGGAGTTACTCGTCGAGACACCCCCGGACTCACGGCCCGCGGTTGATTCGCCGTCGGGGGATTCAACACCGGCCGTAACCACCGGCTGACCGAAGCGTGCGCCCAGGAAACGGAATATGTAGTCGGTCAGCGACTTGGCTATCGGGATGTCCGGGTTCTTGGTAAAGCCCGAGGGCTCGTAGCGCACGTGAGAGAACTTGGTAACCAGCGCGGCCAGCGGCACGCCGTACTGCAACGACAGCGAGGTCAGCGTGGCAAGGGTGTCCATCAGGCCGGAGATCGTACTGCCCTCCTTGGCCATCTTGATGAAAATCTCGCCAGGGGTGCCGTCGTCGTAGAAACCCACGTGGATGTAGCCCTCGTGGCCGGCCACCTCGAACTTGTGCCTGTACGAAGAACAGTCGGTCGGCAGGCGCCTGCGCACGGGCCGGCCCAGGCCGGACGCGTCTTCGGCTGAATCGGCAGCAGCTGAATCAGCACTACCCGCCTTGGCCGAGCTGCTGTCGGTGTCGCCCGTGTTGAGCGGCTGTATGCGCTTGCAACCGTCGCGATAAATGGCGACGGCTTTCAAGTCCAGCTTCCACGCCTCGATGTAAGCCTCCTCGATTTCCTCGACGGTGCTTTCGTTGGGCATGTTGATCGTCTTCGAGATCGCGCCGGAAATAAACGGCTGCACTGCACCCATCATGCGCAGGTGACCGAGCGGCTCTATGCTGCGCGCGCCGTTGCGCGGCTTGAAGGCGCAGTCGAACACCGGCAGGTGCTCGTCCTTGAGGTGGGGAGCATCTTCGATGGTGTCGTGATCGTCTATGTACTCCACGATGTCCTGGATCTCGCGACTCTCGTAGCCAAGCCGCGCGAGCGCCGAGGCAACGGTGTTATTGACGAACTTCAGGGTGCCACCACCCACGAGCTTCTTGTATTTAACCAGCGCGAGATCCGGCTCCACCCCGGTGGTGTCGCAATCCATCATGAAGGCGATGGTCCCGGTGGGCGCCAGCACCGTCATCTGGGAGTTGCGAACGCCGTGCTCGGTGGCCAGGGTTTCGGCTTCGTCCCAGACATCGCGGGCGGCCGACAGCAGGTCCAGGGGCACCCGGCTGGAATCCAGCTCGCGTGACTTAGCGCGGTGTTTGCCCACCACGCGAAGCTGCGGCTCGCGGTTGCGCGCGTAGCCCGCGTAAGGTCCCCGGGCCTCGGCCAGCCGCGCCGACTGCAGGTAAGCCTCGCCGCACATCAACGAGGTAACGGCCGCGGCAGACGCCCGGCCTTCGTCCGAATCGTAAGGCATTCCCAACGACATGAGCATGGCGCCCAGGTTGGCGTAGCCCAGGCCCAACTCCCGATAGGCCCGGGCATTGTCGCCAATCTGGTCGGTCGGGTAGCTGGAATTGTCGACCAGGATGTCCTGGGCTGTTGTCATGATATCTACCGCGTGGCGGAAACCATCAACATCAAACTTGCCGTCCGTGGCCTGGAACTTCATCAGGTTGAGCGAAGACAGGTTGCAGGCCGAGTTGTCCAGATGCATGTACTCGCTGCAGGGGTTCGACGCGTTGATGCGGCCGCTGTTGGGGCAGGTGTGCCAGTCGTTGATCGTGGTATCGAACTGCATGCCCGGGTCGCCGCAGAAATGCGTGGCCTCCGCGATGCGGCCCATAAGATCGCGGGCGCGCATGGTCTCGCAGACTTCGCCGTCCTTGACGTTGCGGGTTCTCCACTCCTTGTCGTTGACCACCGCCTGCATGAACTCGTCGGTCACGCGCACCGAGTTGTTGGCGTTCTGGAAAAAGACCGACGCGTAGGCGTCCCCGTCGATCGAGCCGTCGTAGCCGGCGTCGATCAGCGTCCAGGCCTTTTTTTCCTCGCCGGCCTTGCAGTCGACAAACACGTCGATGTCGGGATGGTCAACGTCGAGCACCACCATCTTGGCCGCGCGGCGGGTCTTGCCCCCCGACTTGATCACGCCGGCCGACGCGTCGGCGGCCTTCATGAAAGACACCGGCCCCGAGGCCGTACCACCGCCCGACAGCGTTTCCTTCGAAGAACGCAGGCGCGACAGGTTGACGCCCGAGCCCGAGCCTCCTTTGAAGATGACGCCTTCGTCGCGGTACCACTGCAGGATCGAGTCCATGGTGTCGTCGACCGACAGGATGAAACAAGCCGAGCACTGGGGATGCTCTTCGACGCCGACATTGAACCACACCGGGCTGTTGAAGCAGGCCTGCTGGCCCAGGAGAATATGGGTGAGCTCGTCGCGAAAAATGTCGCGGTTTTCGTCATCGACAAAGTAGCCCTGGCGCTCGCCCCAGCCGGTGATGGTCTCGACGACCCGGCCTAAGAGCTGGCGGACGCTGGTCTCGCGGGCGTCGGTACCGAGCGGCCCACGAAAATACTTGGAAGTGACCACGTTGGTGGCCAGTTGTGACCAGGTGGCGGGAAACTCCACCCCTTTCTGCTCGAAAACCGCCTTGCCGCCCTCGCCCTGTATGAGCGCGTCGCGGTACTCCCACTCTACGGTCGACCAAGGATCGACACCCTCACTCGACAGGCGCCTGCTGAATGACAATCCGGTTGTAGCCTGGCCTGTAGCCTCCAGTGCTTCGGTTTCCAGTATCTCGGTGGCCTGTGCCACCATCCCCGACTTCTTTTCCATTTCCGCCTCCTCTCCTTACCGCCGGGGAACTACCCGAACTCACTGGTAAAACACCAATATATCGCTATCTAACGACTACCTTATCTGGTAGTCGTCCGATCACCGTACCACTACATGTTGTGGTATTGGAGTAAAAAAAGCAAATTCTGCCTCAGCCCCCAGTCATGCGCGATCGGGGGCGAATAAAACACAAAAACCCGTATTGATGCAAGGGCTGCCATTAAAAAGGTTGGACAAAGCACTCGCCCGGCGCTACGAATCCGCTCCGGTGAGCCAGGAAGCCGACAAGCCCCAGAAACTGGGCAAATTGTTTCCGACGACGCTCAAGCGCATGGGGCTTGAGCGCAAGCTCGACGACTACCGGGCCTGGGATGCCTGGGACGAAGTGGTCGGTCCGGCCATCGCGCGTAACGCGCAACCCACCCGGCTGGACGGCGACCGATTGATCGTGGCTGTGCGTAACTCTTCCTGGCTGCAGGAGCTCGACCTTCTCAAGAAGCAGCTGCGCGAGCGCTTGAACGAAAAGATGGGGCGGCAACTTGTGGCCGAACTATACTTTTTTGTCGGCAAGCTCGATCAGGGCGCCACTAACGATCGCAAGCGCAACCGAGAAGCCCTCGACAAGCTCTGGAAAAATCGCGGCCTGCCCGAATAGCCCCTACAGACCGGAACGGGAGCTTAACGGCTTTCGGCAGAGACATCGGGGAGTCCACCGGCTGCCAGGAGGGGATCCGTGCTGCCCTCCCCCTGCACCTGCTGCTCCCAGTCAGACTTTATGTACTCGTAGTCCGACGCCTCGACGGCCGCGTCTATCAAGGCCTCGACGTCGAGCGTGGCCTCGGCCCTCAGGACGTCTTCAAGCGCCGCCCTGGTGGCCGGGTGGCGCGGCACGAACAGGGTGCAGCAATCCTGGTCGGGCTCGATCGATATTTCATAAGTGTCGGCCTTTCTTGCGTAGTCGGTGATCTCGAGCTTGTCCATGCCCAGCAGCGGCCTGTACAGCGGCAGCTCGGCGGCCTGCTCTATGACGGCCAGGTTGGCCATGGTCTGCGAGGCCACCTGGCCCAGGCTCTCGCCGCTTACCAGCACGGCGGCCTTTCCCCGGTTGGCCAGGCGGCTGGCGATCTTGACCATGAGCCTGCGGTACATCAGCACCCTCAAGGACCGCGGCACCAAGCGCACCACCTCGGCCTGGGCCTCGCCAAAAGCCACCATGTGCAGCCTCGTGGCCGACTGCCCACGCGCCAGCACCGCGGCCAACCGGCGCGCCTTGCGCATGCTGCTGCGGTCGAGGTAAGGCACGCTGTGAAAATGCACGGCGTCTACCCGGCAGCCACGCCGCATCATGCGCAGCCCGGCCACGGGCGAGTCGATACCTCCCGAGAGCAACAGCAGGCCCCGGCCGCCGGTGCCCACCGGCAGGCCACCGCAGCCCTGCACGCGCCCGAGCGACAGGTAGATCGCGTCGCGAACGACGTGCACGTAGACCACCTCGTCGGGCCGACTAAGGTTGACGGGCGCTCCCGTACGATCGGCCACAACGGCACCCACGCGGGCACCGATCTCGGGAGATTCCAGTGAGAAGCCCTTCCACGCCCGGCGCACCCTCACCCTGAAGCTACCCACGGGCTGCCAGCCGTCTGTCATCCGCTCGACCTCGGCCAGCAGCGACTCCATGTCGGGCTCGCAGACGGTGGCTACCGCGAGGTTGGCGATGCCCGGCACCTGGGCAAGCCTGCGGCAGATTTCTTCGGGATCAGCCGCCCCCGGCTCTACGGTCACGCGACCGTCCTGCGAACGCACCGCGCCACTGGGCAGCGAGGCCAATGCCTGCCGCATGTTGTCGAGCAGGCGCGCGGTAAAGGCGCCCCGGTTCCCGAGCTTGAGCGTGATCTCATTGTAGTGCGCGATCACCAGTTTTCGTTGTACATCTGCCACGACAACTGAACCTAGCCCCACCGGCACCCGCTTGGCAAATGACCGTCCTCGGGCCACGATGTCGCCCCATGCCACTCGCCCGCCTCATACAAGGACATCTCGACCAGCGCACCCGCGTGGAGCTGCCCTCGGATAGCTCCACGCCCTGCGGTGTGCTGCTGCCGCTGCTGGCCACCGAAACGGGTTACGAGCTGCTCTACACCCTGCGTACCGACAGCCTGCCCAACCACGGCGGGCAGGTGTCGTTTCCCGGCGGCAAGCAGGCCCCCCTTGACCGGGGCCCCGAGGACACCGCCCTGCGCGAAGCCTCCGAAGAGCTGGGCATAGACGCCGACGACGTGCGCGTCATAGGCCGCCTGGACGACGTGTACACCCTGGGCGTGGAGTACCTGATCACGCCCGTTGTAGGCGTGCTCGACCAACGGGCGACCCTGTCGCCCAACCCGGGCGAGGTGGCCGACGTGTTCACGGTGGGCGTCGAGGAACTGGGCGACCCGGCCCATCGTGGCAGCGTGAAGAAAAGCTGGGGCGGCACGCAGTACGACATGCCGGCGATAACCGCTGGCCGCCACAACATCTGGGGCGCCACCTACTCCATTACTCTCAATTTTCTCGACTGCGTGCGATCTGCGCTGGCCGATTAGGCGCCCAGCTCCACTACCTGCCCGTCCACGGCCAGCTCGGCATCGAGATCGGCGGCCTGCCTCACGGCCGAGCCCAGGTGCGTGACCAGCAGGCGCTCGCAACCAAGACGCTCACGGTTGGCCGCCAGCTGGGAGTAGCTCACGTGAAAGTCGGTGATCTTGTCCATGAAGCAACACTCGCACAGAAACAGATCGACCCCGGCACTGCGCTCGACGAAGTCCTCGGTCCAGGCCGAGTCGCCGGAAAACAGCAGGCTCCCCCCCGAGCTGTCTTCGATCCTGTAGCCCAGGCAGTAGGGCTCGGCGCCGTGCGGCACCTCGAAGGCACCGACCTCCAGGCCCGCCAACTCGAGCTCGTCACCGGGTGCGATCTCAATGTAGACCAGGTCGAAGCCCAGGCGCTCGAGGTGATCCCTGCTGTAGTAACAGTCGTAGAGCTGCTCCACCTTCTCCTGTGTGCCAGCCGGGCCGGCCACGAGCAGGGGCCGCGTGCGCGGCGACTCGAACAGGTACTCGAGCAACAGGAAGGGAATGCCGCCGAAGTGATCGCCGTGCAGGTGCGAGACCAGCACCGCGTCGATCGAATCGCCGTTAAGCCCCTGGCGTTTCAAGCCGGCCAGCACCGACGGCCCGCACTCGAGCAGCAGCGTCCCGACCTTGCCTTCGAGCAGGTAGGCGCTGTGCAGGTACCCCCCACTGTTGAAGGCATCCGCCGACCCGAGGACCGTCAGTCGCAGCATGGCCTCAACCTAGGCCACGGTGTGCAGCCTAGTCAAGAAAGGAAGCTCGGCGTTCGTGTGCGGCCAGTAAACAGGGGCCGGTGTTGCCCCCTTGGGGCCGACGTCCGCCAGGTCCCTGGAGGATCAGCCCTGCCAGCTGAGAGAAGGAAGATCTACCGGCCAGCCGCCCCCGTTTGCCACTGCAGGCTGCCCCTATCACTCTCTGCTGCCCCCACCGTTCGGGGACGCAGGATAACAGGCCACGGCACCAGCAGATGGACGACAGCACAACAGTAGAAGACAGCGCGGCAAAAGACAGCGCGACACCGGAGCCCCCCGTAGAGCTCGAGCTGGACATCGAGAGCCTCTCCTTCGGCCGCGCCGCCATCGCGCGCCACGAGGGCCGGGTGGTGTTCGTGGAGGGCGCTGCTCCCGGTGACCGGGTGCGCGCGACCATCACTGCCACGCACTCTGGCTACGACGAGGCCGTGGTCGCAGAAGTACTCACAGCGGGCGAAGCCAGGGTGGAGCCACCCTGCCCGCTGGTGGAGGAATGCGGCGGCTGCCCCTGGCAGCACATCGACTACCAGGCCCAGCTCGAGGCCAAGCGGGACTCCCTGGTCGACTGCATCACCCGCATCGGCCGCATCGACAATCCCCCCGTTGCCGCGCCCGACCCCTCGCCGCTCAACCTGGGCTACCGCAACCGACTCAAGCTGCGCTTCGCCGGACACAGGATGGGCTTCTACCGCGCCTCTACCCATCGCCTGGTACCCGTGGACGACTGTATGCTGGCCGAGCCCTACATCAGGGACGCCATGCCACTGGTCGAAGAACTGGTGGCCGGCATGTCCACGCAGGCCACGCGCGTTGAGATCGTGTCGCGCGGGCGCATGGCCGGGCTGGTGGTGGCCATCAACAGCCGCGGTCGCCTGCGCCGCTCAGACACAGCGCGGGTACGCGAGTTTCTCGATCAGCCAGGCTGCCCGGTAAAAGGCGTCGTTGCCTGGGGCAAGGGCTGGAAGCGCGAGTGGGGCGACACCCGGCGGCGCTGGCGGCCAGTGGCAGACGGCCCCACCATCGAAGCGCCGGGCACCACCTTCGGCCAGGTAAACACGCTGGCCAACGAGATTCTCGTGCAACGGGTACTCGAGGCGGCCGGCACTGAACGTAAACGCTTCATCCTCGAGCTCTACGCTGGCGCGGGCAACCTCACCCTGCCGCTGGCACCGCTGGCGGACCAACTGGTGGCCGTGGAATCCGACGCCTCGGCCGCGCAGGCGCTTGAGCGTTCGGCGCACCGGGCCTCGTTCAGGCATGTAAGCGCCGTCACGGCGCGGGCCGAGGAGTACCTCGCCGGCGGCGTGAGGCAACGGCCTGATGTCGTGGTAGTCGACCCGACCCGTAGCGGACTGGGCTCGGCCGCCCACGACATCGCGCGGCTGAAAGCGGAAAAGATCGTCTACGTATCCTGCAACCCTTCCACCCTGGCCCGCGACCTGCGGGTGCTGGTCGACGAGGGCTACCGCCTTGAAAAAGTGCAGCCCGTAGACCTGTTTCCCCACACTTTTCACGTCGAGAGCGTGTGCACGCTCAGGTTGACTTGAGCCTGGCAGAACAGCATCCTGTCGGCACCTGAGGGTCGCCATGAAAAAGAAGATTGCAACCTTAAGCCCTGTAAAAAAGCAGCCAAAACGCGCTACCGTGACGATTATCCCCGGCAAGGGGGTTTCGCAGGCCATCAACTACCTGCTCGAAGATCGCGACGAGCTGGAGTGGCTGGTGGCGGTGGGTCGCAACAAGCAGGGTGAAATATTCTTCTACGACACCGGTGGCGACATCATCGAAGACCTCGGCACGCTCGAGTACCTCAAGGAACGCATCGCCCGCTCGCACTTCTGCGAAGACGGCGACTGACTGGTAGCGCCAACTGCGCACCTTCTTCCTCTTCTACCTCCTCAGCTACCTGCTGCACAACCCGCTGCTGGCGCTCGTGATCGTGGGCCTGGTCGTCTGGCTGACCAACGCGAGGGTGAGCGGACGCTGGTTCAACCCGGCCTCGCTGTGGCGCCGCCACAACGCCGTCAACGAACTCAAAAAACTGCTCGACGTAAACGATCACGACGTGGGCGCGCACAACGACCTCGGGCGTATACTGGTCGACAAGGGTCGGCACACCGAGGCCCTGCCACACATG
This sequence comes from uncultured Binatia bacterium (SeqCode), assembly GCA_963579235.1. GTDB lineage: Bacteria > Desulfobacterota > Binatia > UBA1149 > UBA1149 > UBA1149. The sequence goes on along the minus strand of CAUZFM010000015.1, from coordinate 25,018 downwards.
GAGAAGGCCATCGCACGCATGGACGAGGCGGCCGAGACGAACTACTTCCTGGGACTTGCACGGCTGCACACCGGCGACACCGAGCGCGGACTGGCCGACGTGGAGCGCGCGCTGGAAATCTCGCCGGGCTTTCTCTACGGCGAACCCCGCCTGGCGCTGGCGCGCTGGTACAGTGAGGCCAAGCGCCCGCGCGAAGCGCATGAGCAGGCGCGCATGGCGGTGAAGATCAACACCAGCAGCGTAGAGGGATGGCTTATTGCCGGCGAGTCTGCCGCCACGCTTGGGCAGAACGACGAGGCCCGCGAGACGCTGGGGCAGGCACGCCACGCCTACCAGCACCTGCCCGCCTACCTGCGCCTGCCCAACCGTCGCTACGCCGTACGCGCGCGCCGCCTGCTCAAAAAAGTCCCGAGCTAGAGGCCAGCCCGGTCGGCTGGCGTCAGGGCCTGTCGTAGACCCTGAAACTTAACGCGTAGGGGTTCTTCTCGTCGCTCTCGCGGCGCTTGTCATCTGACAATCGCCAGCCATCAAGAGCCTCGAGCGGAAATCTCGTGTCGCCTTCCGGGCTCGCGTGTACCAATGTCAGGTACACCCGGTCGGCCAGCGGCAGGGCCTCGGCGAACACCCGGCTGCCGCCGGCAACAAATACCGTGTCATCGTCAGACAACTGCTCGCTGCAGTATTCGAGCGCGGCCACCACCGACGGCCTCACCACCACGCCGTCGGGCTGGTAGTCGGCCTGGCCGCTCACCACCACGCAGGGACGGCCGGGCAAGGGACGCGACCCTATCGACTCGAAGGTGAGCCGTCCCATTATCATCCAGTGGCCCTCGGTCAGGCGCTTGAAGTAAGCCAGGTCGGCCGGCAACCGCCACGGCAGGCCACCATCGCGCCCGATAACGCCGTTCTCGGCAACGGCCACTACGCAAGCAACGATCACCGACAGCGACCCACCAGCTAGACGGCCACCGCTGCGGCGATGTGGGGCTGGGCCTGGTAGCCCTGGAGTTCAAAGTCGTCGTAGCTGAAGCCAAAAAGATCGTCGACCTCGGGGTTGATCATCATGGTCGGCAACGGGCCGGGCAAACGCGAAAGCTGCTCGCGGGCCTGGTCGAGATGGTTGAGATAGAGATGCGTGTCGCCCAGCGTGTGGATGAACTCCCCCGGCTCAAGGCCGGTAACCTGGGCCACCATCATCGTCAGCAGCGAGTACGAAGCCACGTTGAACGGCACGCCGAGAAACAAGTCGGCGCTGCGCTGGTACATCTGGCAGGACAGGCGCCCGTCACAGACGTAAAACTGGAACAGCAGGTGGCAGGGCGGCAGCGCCATGCCCTCGATCTCGCCCGGGTTCCACGAACTCACCAGCATGCGCCTCGAGTCCGGGTTGTCACGCACCTGCTCTACGACCTGGGCCAGTTGGTCGATGCTGCCACCGTCGGCCGTCGGCCAGCTGCGCCACTGGCGACCGTAAACAGGCCCCAGCTCGCCGTTCTCATCGGCCCACTCGTCCCAGATCCTGACACCGTTCTGCTGCAGGTAGGCCACGTTGGTATCGCCGGCGATGAACCACAGGAGCTCGTGGATGATCGAGCGCAGGTGCAGTTTCTTGGTGGTGAGGAGCGGGAAGCCGGCCGAAAGATCGTAGCGCGACTGGCAGCCGAATATGCTCAGCGTCCCGGTGCCCGTGCGGTCCTGCTTGCTGCTGCCCTCGTCGAGCACCTTCTGTAGAAGATCGAGATACTGGCGCACGGTGGGCCCGCTCAGCCGTTCGCGCGGTGTCTTTGCTCGCCGCTCATGGCCTCCAGCGAATGGAAGACCAGGCCGGTGAGTAGCTTGGGGTAAAAATACGTCGACTTCTCGGGCATGAGTTCGCCGGCCAGACACACGTCGGCGATCTGCTCGCTGCGCGTGGCGTTGAGAAGAAACCCTCCCTCGAGCTCACCCGCGTCCACCCTGTCGAGCAACGACTCTGCATCCACGGTGTAGGTTATTTCCGGCGGGCCACTTCCGCCCGCCGCCTGAAGTGCCTCTGCCAACACCGCGCCGTGCAGCGCGCTTACGTCGAGTGCGGCCAGCGGCGAACCCGCCTCGGCCACGGCGGGCCTGCTCACCAACAAGTAGTGATCGAGGTCTTTCAAGGCCACGCCGAAGGCGTTGACCGCGGCACCGGCCTGCTCGAGCGCGGCCAGCAGTTCGCCCCTTCCGTCTGGCGTGCGCTCAAAGCGCCGCAACTCGAAGCCAGAAGACAACGATTCTTCAAACCTGCCGTGATCAGCGCCACCGCTGCTGACCAGCTCGCGGTGGGTGGGCAGTATGACCATGCCCGGATCCTCGAAGGTGGCCAGGAAAGCCATCACGTGCGCGTCCGGCTGCTCGGAGTCCCCCGGCGCGTCGTCCGCCGAGGGAGGGTCAGCCCCGTCGTTTAGCTGGGCGTAATAGTTGAGAGCGGTCGCGTAGCGATGATGGCCGTCGGCTATGTATACCTGGCGACCGGCCAGCGCCGCCTGCACCGATTCGGCCACCCCCTGGTCGGCAACCACCCACATGCGATGACGCACGCCCTGGTGCTCAACGTCTATGTCTGCCGGACTGTCCCAACCCGATGGGGGCTCGGGCTTGAAATCGGGGTTGGAGTAGAGACCAAAAATAGGGCTGAGATTGGCCCGCACCTCGGTGGTGAGCTCAAGGCGGTCTTTCTTGTGGTGAGAAAAGGTGCGCTCGTGCGGCAGTACCACCGCACGCGAAAAGGGCTCGAGTGCCAGCGCGCCTATCACGCCCGTGCGGCGCAACAGCCTGCCCTCGACCTCGAACTCCTGGCTGTAGAGATAAAAGCTATCGTCAGCATCGGTGGCCACGTTGCCCTGCTCCGTCCACTCCCGGAACAGGCGGCCCGCCTCGGCGTGCCCGTCTCGGTTGAGGATCAGCCGGGTGACGTTCCAACGGCCGGCGTCGTACAACGCGTCGCGCTGCTCTGCACTGATAACGTCGTAGGGCGGGGCGACCGCCGCGTCCATGTCGCCCGCGGCTTCACCGGCAAAACGTATTCCCTTAAACGGTCTGAACCTGGCCACTTCTCTCACCCACCTTGCACGTTTATCGTGCCCGTAACGTCAACAGAGCCACTCCTTCGCAGATAGGCCCGACCATCCAAAAACTCAACCACCGTGCTTGCAGACTCGGCCATGCGCGGGCCGTCGTCAACGTAACAGGCCACGCTGTCACCGAAATATTCGCGAGCGGTCTGCACACTGCGCGCAGGCTCCAACGACGAGGGATTGGCCGAGGTCGCGGTCAGGGCCACACCCGCGGCCTTGAGCAGGGCGGCCGCCACCGGGTCGCTGCTGCATCTCAGGCCCACGCCTCCGGACTCTCCTACCAGCCCGCGGGGCAGGCCCCTCGCGGCGGGTAACACCAGCGTCAGCGGGCCAGGCCACCAGCGCCGCGCGAGTTCCACGGCCTCGGTGCCGGGATTAGTGGCCAGCAGGACGCGGGCCTGCTCCAGGTCGGCAACCAGCACCGACATACCACGCCCATCGTCCCTGCCCTTGGCAGCCAGCAAGCGCTGCACGGCCTCTGCGTTGCCAGCGTCGGCGCCCAGGGCGTAAATAGTTTCGGTCGGATACACCACCAGGCCACCGGCCCTGATTACATCGGCGGCGCGCAGCACGGCCACCTCAAGCTGCTCGGCCTGCTCGGCCATCGTCGGCGTAGAATCCATCAACAGTTGGACAAGGTCGCCGGCGAGCCCCCCAGGGGTCGACAACACCGGCACCCCCTCAGGGGTCGACCTGCTCGACCACTCCCGGCACGGCTGCCGTCATGCGTTTTCGCAGGCGCTTGAAGCGCCCGGCCAGGGCAGTGTCGGACAAGGCCAGCACCTGGGCCGCCAGCAGGCCCGCGTTACGCGCGCCGGCCTCGCCTATGGCCAGCGTGCCCACCGGCACACCCGCGGGCATCTGCACGGTGGCCAGCAAAGCATCCATGCCCTTGAGCGCGCCCGACTCCAGCGGTACGCCCAGCACGGGCAGCGTGGTGTGCGCCGCCACGGCACCGGCCAGGTGCGCGGCTCGCCCGGCACCCACCACGAACACCTTCACGCCGCGACCGGGTGCTGCACGCACGTAGTCAGCCGTCTGCTCGGGCGAACGGTGAGCCGAGGTCACGACGACCTCGTGGGCTACCGACAGTTCGGTCAACGCGTTGGACGCAGCCGACATGACCTCGCGGTCGCTGTTGCTGCCCATGAGTATTGCCACCAGTGGTTTGAACTTCGCCATTTACTATCTCTCCCTGTCGCCTGCTTATGCGGACGCTTCGCTGTCGAGTGCCCTGTGACCGATGTCGCGGCGATAGTGCGCGCCCGGCCAATCGATCGCTGATACCGCCGAGTAGGCCCCCTGCAGGGCCGCGGCTATGTTGCTGCCGGTGGCAGTCACGCCCAGTACCCTGCCACCTGAACTGACCACGCGACCGTCGTCATCGCGAGAAGTCCCAGCCTCGAACACCTTGACGTCGTCCAAGTCGTTGGCTGCCGCGATGCCCTCTATGACGTCGCCCTTGCTGTAATCGCCCGGGTAGCCCGGCGCCGTCATCACCACGCAGGCGGCCGCGTCGTCGGCCCAGTCCAGCCTCACGCGGTCAAGCGTGCCTTCCACGCAAGCCAGGGCGGCCTCGGCCAGGCTACCTCGCATCCGCATCATAAGCGGCTGGCACTCGGGGTCGCCAAAGCGAACGTTGTACTCGAGCACCTTGGGGCCCTCGTCGGTGACCATGATGCCGGCGTAGAGCACGCCGCGGTAATCTATGCCGCGGGCTGCAAGTGCGGCGACGGTGGGTTCGAGCACGTCGGACAACAGCAGCGCCTGCATCGCCTGGTCGCAAACTGGCGCGGGCGAGTAAGCGCCCATGCCCCCGGTGTTGGGGCCCTTATCGCCGTCGAACACCGCCTTGTGATCCTGCGAAGTGGCCAGCGGCAGCACCGTGCGCCCGTCGGTGAGCGCAATGAACGACAGCTCCTCGCCGCGCATGAACTCCTCAACGACCACGCGTGCGCCGGCCTCGCCGAAACGGCCACCCTCGAGCATGGAGGCAAGGGCCTCTTCAACCTGTTCGGCATCCTCGCAGATGACCACGCCCTTGCCGGCCGCCAGTCCGTCAGCCTTAACGACCACCGGCAAGCCCAGCTCCTCGGCGAAAGCCCGCGCGGGGGCCACCTGTGTGAACTCGCCCCAGCGCGCCGTGGCAACGCCGGCCTCGTCGAGCAGGGTCTTGGTAAACGCCTTGGAAGATTCCAGTTGCGCGCCGGCGCGGCACGGGCCGAACACCTTCAGCCCACGCTCACGGCCAAGGTCAACCAACCCGGCGGCCAACGGCTGTTCGGGGCCGACCAGCACGAGGTCAACGCCGCGTTCAAGGGCCACAGATACCAGCCCTTCGACGTCGTCGGCAGCTACCGGCAGGCACTCGGCGCATTGGGCGATGGCCGCTGATCCAGGTGCGGCCAGCAACTGCTCAACGCAGTCCTCCCCGGCCAGCTTCCAGGCCAGCGCGTGCTCGCGTCCGCCGCTGCCAACAACCATCACCTTCATGCTGTTACCGTTACCGTGTTCACTACTTCAGGGTTAGTGGCGAAAATGGCGCACCCCCGTCAGAACCATCGCCATACCGGCGGCATCAGCCGCCTTTATGATCTCGTCGTCGCGCATGCTTCCTCCCGGCTGTATGACCGCCGTCGCGCCGGCATCGGCGCAGACCTGCAAGCCATCGGGAAAGGGAAAGAACGCGTCCGAAGCCACCACCGTACCCACGGTGTCCAAGCCGTGCTCGGCTGCCCGCGCCACGGCTATCCTTGCCGAGTCGACCCGGCTCATCTGGCCGGCTCCCACGCCGGCCACGTGATCGCCGTGGGCCAGCACGATGGTGTTCGACTTGGCGTGCTTGCAGACCTTCCAGGCAAAATCCATGGCCTCGAGTTCAGCCGCGCTGGGCTTGCGCGCGCTCACCACCCGGCAGTCGGCGGCCACCGAGGGTTCGAGGTCTCGTGTCTGGACGAGCAATCCACCCAGCACCCTCTTCATGTCGAGCGCCTGCTCGCCACCGAGCAGGGCCGAATCTACCTCGAGCAGTCGGACATTGGCCAGCTTCTTGGTGGACGAGTACAAGGCCAGGGCCTCGTCGCTGAACGAAGGCGCCAACACGATCTCGAGAAACACTTCCTTCATGAGCTCGGCAGTTTCGCCGTCAAGCTCGCGGTTGAGCGCCACGATGCCGCCGAAAATAGAAACCGGGTCGCAGCTACGGGCCAGCCGGAACGCCTCGGCCGCTGACCCTGCCAACGCGGCACCGCAGGGGTTGGTGTGCTTTATGACCATGCAGGCCGGCTGCTCGAACTCGCTCACCAACTGCAGGGCGGCGTCGGCATCAACGATGTTGTTGTAAGACAACTCCTTGCCCTGGAGCACGCGGGCGGTGGCGATCGAGGGGCCTTCCACGCCGGGGGCGCGGTAGAAGGCCGCGCGCTGGTGCGGGTTCTCGCCGTAGCGCAGACCCTGCACGCGGCTCCACTGCTGGTGAATGGTCTCCCCAAAGTCGCCGTCCTCGTCGCGCCCGAGGTAGTCGGCGATCATGCCGTCGTAGGCCGCCGTCGCACGAAAGGCGGTCGTCGCTAACCTGCGCCTGGTGGCGTCCGCCACGCCGCCGGTCTCACCGATCTCGGCCAGGACGACGTCATAGTCGTCCGGGTCAACCACGATGGCGACGTCGGCGTGATTCTTGGCCGCCGAGCGAACCATCGACGGGCCGCCTATGTCGATATTCTCTATGGCCTCCTCGAAGCTGCAGTCACGCGCGGTGACCTCGGCGAAGGGGTAGAGGTTGACGCACACAAGGTCGATATACTCTATGCCGTTGGCCTCTACTTGCTCGCGGTGCGAGGCGTCCTGCCTGCGCGCCAGTATGCCGCCGTGCACGCGGGGGTGCAGTGTCTTGACGCGGCCGTCGAGAATCTCGGGACTGCCGGTGTGTTGGCTGACGTCGACCACCTCGAGCCCGGCGTCGCGCAGCGCCCGGGCCGTTCCGCCCGTGGAGAGGATCTTTATGCCCAGGGCGGCAAGTCCGCGGCAGAACTCCACCACGCCGGTTTTATCGCTCACGCTTACCAGCGCAGTGCTTACCTTGTTAGTATTCGCTTGCACCTGTTGTTCTACCCGCTCGCCTGCTGCCTGCACTTTGCCTGCTCCATCGTGGATGTCAGTCATCCTTATAGCGACGCTCTACTCGGGCTCCCACCCTCGCCACCAGTTCATACGAAATAGTTTCTGCCGCCACGGCCACGTCTTCGGTGGACGGGCTGTCGCCCCACATCACCGCGCTGTCGCCTTCGCGTACCTCGCCGAGATCGGTCACGTCGACCACCGTGTGATCCATGCATACGCGGCCCACGACCGGCGCCAACCCTCCCCCCAGCAGCACCCGACCGCGATTGCCCAGGGCCCTGGGGTATCCGTCGGCGTAACCACACCTGAGGGTCGCCACGCGGCTTGGCCTCGTGGTGTGGAAGCTGTGGCCATAGCCTATGCCCTGCCCGCTTCCAAGTTCAGTGACGCGCAGCACGGGAGCCTCGAACGTCATCACCGGCTTGAGCGCCACCTTGCCCAGCAGCGACGAGTCGGGGTACAGACCGTAGAGCATGATGCCGGGGCGAACCCGGTCGAGCCAGGCCTCCGGGCGCGTCATCACACCCGCGCTGTTGGCCAGGTGACGGGTAAGCTCCAGGCCCTCGTCGCGCACGAGCCGGTCGGCCAGCAACAGGCCCTCCAGTTGGCCCTCGGTCACGCTGCCTGTCACCGACTCGGCCTGGGCAAAATGCGAGCACAGGGCCACCGGGCGAGTGCCCTCGGTATCGGCCAGCAGGCGGGCGAAGCGACCGGCCTGCTCCGGCTCGACCCCGAGACGGTGCATGCCGGTGTCGACCTTGATATGCACGGCCACCTCGCGGCCGACAGCAGTGGCCTCGCGCGCCAGTGCCTGTACGGTGGCCTCGCTGTGGGCGGCCACCTGCACACCCAGCGCAACGGCCACAGCCGCAGAACCAGGCAACACCCCGCCGAAGACGATTATCTGCTCGGCCGCGCAGGCCGATTCTTCGATAAGCTCGCGAGCCTCATCGAGCGTGGCCACGCCGAAAGTCGTGCAGCCCTCGTCTACCAGCGCGCGGGTAACCCTGGCGGCGCCGTGCCCATAGGCGTTGGCCTTGACCATGGCTATGACAGTGGTGTCAGATCCCGACAGCAGGCCGAGCACCTGCCGGTAGTTGTGCCTGAGGGCGGCGAGCTTGATGGTGGCGCGCGCTTGCTGCAGCCCGGCCCCTGAATCCGAAGTACCCACTGCCGGGCCTTTGCCAACCTGCGACGAACGCGCCACGGTCACCAGTACCAAGCAGGGCCTGACTTGTAAAGAAGGCAGGCCGCGGCTATCGGGGTCAGTTGGACCCCGATACGCGATATACCGAAAAGACTATGCCCGAAGAGACTACACAGCTGACCATCAACGGCGAAGCCTCCAGCATTCCCGACGGCTGCAGCGTGGGCGCGCTGATCAAACGGCTGGGCCTGGCCGGCAAGCGCTGCGCGGTTGAGCTCAACCGCAACATCATCAGCAGCGAAGACTGGGAACGCACCCGGCTGGCGGCGGGCGACCAGGTTGAAATCGTCAACTTTGTGGGTGGAGGCTGAGTACGGTGGCTGACAACGAAGCGGTGGCTGATGATAAAACAACAACTGGCGACTATTTTGAGCTGGCCGGCCGGCGCTACAAAAGCCGGCTCATCGTGGGCACCGGCAAGTACGTCGATTTTGAGCAGACGAGGATAGCCGTCGAGGCCTCCGGCGCCGAAATCGTCACGGTCGCGCTAAGACGCGTGAACATAACCAACGCTGACGAGGAAAACCTGCTCGACTATCTCGACCCCGAGCACTACACGATACTGCCCAACACGGCCGGCTGCTACACCGCCGACGAGGCCGTTCGCACCTGCAGGCTGGCGCGCGAAGCGGGTATCGGAAAACTGGTCAAACTGGAAGTCATCGGTGACGAGCGCACACTGTTCCCCGACGTGGCGGCGACACTGGAGGCGGCAAAAATCCTCGTCGAGGAAGGCTTCGACGTGCTGCCCTACGTAACCGACGACCCCGTGGCCTGCCAACGGCTCGAAGACATCGGCTGCCCGGCCGTCATGCCCCTGGCCGCGCCCATCGGTTCGGGCCTGGGCATACGCAACCCCTGGAATATTTCGATCATCCGCGAGCACTCGGGCGTCCCCGTGATCGTCGACGCGGGCGTGGGCACCGCATCGGACGCCGCGCGGGTGATGGAACTGGGCTGCGACGCGGTGCTGATGAACACTGCCATAGCCGGCGCCGATAACCCGGTACTCATGGCCGAGGCCATGAAGCTGGGCGTGGAGGCCGGGCGCAAGGCCTGGGTGGCGGGACGCATAGCGATGAAAAAATACGCCACGGCCTCGTCACCCGTAACAGGCCTTGTCGGCTGAAAAGAGATCGCCGCGGCAGGAGCCTCGGACGCCGGTCTTCCCATACCCGCCGCTGTTCCTCATCACCGACGACGCCCTGGGCAACGAGCAGTTACGTGAGCGGGTCGAAGCGGCCTGCGAGGCCGGCTGCCGCGCGGTCCAGTTGCGCCAACGACAGCTGCCCGGTGGGCCGCTGCTCGAGCTGGCACTGGAACTTCGTACTGTCACCCGCCGTGCTGGCGCACTGTTGCTGGTGAACGACCGACTGGACCTGGCCCTGGCCGCCGGGGCCGACGGCGCGCACCTGCCCTCGAGCAGCTTTGATGCCCGCGACGCGAGGCGTCTGCTGGGTGAACACGCAATGCTGGGACTGTCGATTCACTCGGTCGAAGAAGCCCGGCTGGCGGCCGAGGAGGGCGTGGTCGACTACCTGCAGTTCGGCCCGGTGTACGCCACCGGATCAAAGAAAAAATATGGCCCGCCCCAGGGAATAGAAGCCCTGGAGCGGGTGGTGGAATCGGCCGGGGCCGTAAAAGTTATCGCGGTGGGAGGAATCGTGAGCGCTCGCGTCGAAAGCGTCATGGCCACTGGCTGCGCCGGCGTGTCGGTAATCGGGGCGGTAATGTCGGCCCCCGATCCAGGACTGGAAACCACCCGCTTGCTGGACGCCCTCAGCGCCTGTTCAAACTGACCCTGACTCCGCGACTGGCTATTTTTTCGAGACAGGCAAATACGCTTTTGCGTGCGCTGCCGTCGAGGTCGTTGTAAAGGTTGACGCGAACGCTGCCCACCCCGTGGGCGGCAGCCAACCTGAGGTTCTGCAGCAGGTAGTCACCGGCTGGCCCGGCTATGATAGCCCTGCCCCGGCCCTCGCCCTGGTATTCGAGCCATGCTTCGAGTCGCGCACCTGTTTTTTCTCTCACCCTCATCTTCCTTCCTCTCCCTGTTTCCGTCGTCGTGATAGATGCAGTTACTGATCGCCACGGTAAGGCGGTGCCAGCCGGTCCAATCACCGGCACCGCTACCGGTACGCCTGCCGCCGTCGGGCGTCAGTGGACAGTGTGATAGGGGCCGTCGAGCACCCCCAGTACGGTCAGCGAATCCTGGTCAAGGCTCAGGTGATACAGCACGTACCAGCCACTGACCGGGAGGTAATAACAGCCTCGGTTGTCATCGAGCCTTACGACTCCGTCGGGCCTCGGGTCATCGGCCAACGAAAGTATCGCCGTGCTCAGGATGTCGGCTATGGAGGCCGGCACCATTTCCATCTCGCGGTAAGCGCTGTAGGTCATCGCCATGGCAATGCCGGTGGTCTGCCCGCTCTCGCTGCTATGTTCTCTATGCGTTTCTTCGTTAGCCATGATCAATTCTCCGCCTGGACAGCCGGGACCTGGTTGCCGCGGCCGGTCCGTGGGGCTTATTTCGTCCCCGCTCGTGCCCAGTCTCAACAGCAACGGTCGTGCCACGGCGTTCTCCTTGCGTTGACAGCGCCGGGGCGCCCCCTGGGGGGCTGTTTCGACGCAGCGCGACGCACCTGGCTGAACAGCATCGTCGGTTTTTGTACGCCGTGGGCTGGCGCCTGCCCCCGTGCTGAGATACTCACGGGCGATGGCTGGCGAAGAGGCACGGGCCCCGTTTCAAGACGAAATGGGATTTACGCTGGACGAGAACTGGTCAACATCGGTCAGCGCCGAGGACCTCGGGCTGGATCCCGACCTGCTCGAGAGGCTAGCCGACGCGGGGCCGCTGTGTTTCCTGGATTTCGAGGCTACCGGACTCGACACCGACGACGATGACCTCATAGAGGCCGGCGCCCTGCTCGTTGATCCCGGCGGCAGAGGCCTCGCCGTCTTTTCCACCTTCATCAAGAGCTCCAAAGCGCTCAGCGCCTTCATCCGCCGCCTGACCGGAATAAGCGACGACGATCTCGCTGCAGCCCCCGCGCCGGCGGAGGTGTTCGCAGCGCTCGACGAGTTCATAGGCGATGCCGCCGTGGTGGCGCACAACACCTCGTTCGAGGGCAGCTGGCTCAGAAAACAAGTAAACCCGCGCTTCGGCGACCATGAGTTTCTCGAAACCCTGGACCTGTTTGCGCTGGTGTACCCCGACCTGCCCAATATGAAACTCGACACGCTGTGCCGCATGAAACTCGGGCGCAGCGAACGCCATCGCGCCCTGGACGACACGCTGGACACCGCTCGCCTGGTACTGAGGATTTTCGAAGAATCAGCCGCGGGCGATCCCGCCGGGGCCAACGCCAGGAAGGCGCTCGAAGATTACGGGCCCACCTGCAACTGGTTGCCCAGGCTCAAGCGCTTGCCGGTGTCCGACCTGAAACGTGAGCCCCCACTCGAGCTGCGCAGTGGCGACTCGCCCCGGCTCAAAGCCGTTCCCTTTGACGTGGAGGCCATCGCCGATCGGCTTCTCGACCAGGACGCCGGAGCCTCGGTCATCGCCGGATACGCGCCGCGCCAGGAACAGGTAGACCTCATGCGCCACGTCTTTGCCTGCTTCAAGGGCGAAGAGGGACGAAGCGTGCGCCTGTGCGAAGCCGGTACCGGTATCGGTAAGACGCTGGCCTACCTGGCGGTCGCGATACCGTTTGCACGCAGCACCGGCGAGCAGGTGCTGGTGACCACCTCCAGCAAGCTGCTGCAACGGCAACTGCTCGAAAAGGACATCCCGGCAGCTGCCGCCCTCATGGGTTACCCCGACCTGCGCTTCACCTCCATAAAGGGAAGGGCCAACTACCTGTGCCGCGCCCGGCTGGACGACTTCCTCGACCGCCAGCTCGAACAACCCGGCCTCGAAGCATCGATGGCCATGCCCCTCGTGGCTGCCTTCGCACGCAGTGCCGGCCACGGCGAAGTCGACCGTATCCCCCAGGCCCTGTACCAGATGAACCCCGGCCTCGACCGCTACCGTCGCGAAATAACAAGCTCAGACGCGAGCGAGTGCAGCCGCCAGGCTTGCGAGAGCTGCCACGGCGACTGCGTGCTGCGCGAGGCCCGCGCCAGGCTCGAAGGCGCCGAGATCGCCGTAACCAACCACGACCTGTTGCTGCGCTGGCCCCCCGACTACCCCAAGCTCACGCACCTTGTGGTAGACGAAATCCACGATCTCGCCGAGCGCGCCGACGCCGCCTACGCGCAGTCGGCCGAAGCCGTTGAAATCAGCCACCGACTCGAAACGGTCGCCGGAAGCGGTGGGCGCAAGCCCCTGGGCGATGTCCACGCGGGCGACGCAGCCCGGAGGGCCTTGGACCTGGTGGAGTTGATATCAGACCAGTCGCGCATGCTGTCGGGGGCCGCGGACGGCCGCCGCGGCTGGGTAGACGAGCTGGCGATACCGGCTGACGGGGTAAGCTCGAGCGAGTGGCAGCCGCTGGTTGACGGCGTGCTCGAACTGGCCGAGCTGCTCGACCGCATAGGCAGCATGCTCGATGACATGGGCAAGCCCGACGACAGTCCCGAAGCTGGCGCGGCGTCGGCGCTGCTCGACGCCGCCGGTGTGCTCAACACGATACTGCCGCGCCCCCCTTCGCACCTCGTGGTGCGCTTCAGGGGGCTGACCCGTAAATCACGCAGGTCATGGCGCGTGGTCGCCACCCCGGTGTCGCCCGCCGCCGACTTCCAGTGCGAGGTACTCGACCGTATCGAAACCCTGTTCGGCACCTCGGCCACGGTGTGCGTTGGTGAAGACCTGCGCGGGTCGGTCGGAGCGCTCGAGCTGTCAGAGAGAGCGGGCAGCCGCTACCGCCTGGAAAAGTCGGTCGGCAGCCCCTTCGACTACGAAAAAAATCTCGATGTTGTTTTTCTCTCAGACCGTACCGAGCCATCCAGCCTCGTACCGCGTACCGCCGACGCTATCGCCACGGTGGCCGGCCACCTGGGCGGACGCACACTGGCGCTATTCACCAGCCGCGAAAGACTCGAGTACGTGGCCGAGGCGCTCGACGCCCGCCTTGCGTCGCAGGGCATAACCGTCATCGCGCCCGCCACCGGCAGCGCCGACCCGCATGACCTCGTGCGCACTTTCATGTCTACCGATAACGCCGTACTGCTCGGCGCCCGTGCCTTCTGGCAGGGTGTCGATATACCGGGTGACGCCTGCCAGGCCGTCATAATCGAAAAACTGCCTTTCGACGTGCCCAGCGACCCGCTCATAAAAAGACGCGGCCAACTGGTACAGGAAGCCGGCGGCCACCCCTTCGGGGATTACTCGATACCGCGCATGCTGCTGAGGCTCAAGCAGATGGTGGGCCGTTTAATCAGAACGCCAGATGACAAGGGCATAGTGGTAGTGGTAGACCCGAGGTCCGACCGCCGCTATTTCAGCCGCCTCCGGACCGCACTGCCCCCGGGCACGAACGACCACCTGCTGCCCCTGTCCGAACTCGACGCCTTCGTAGAACAGTTCAGTCGCAGCCTCAAAAACTGACTTCAGGGCTCTTCTCCGGTGTCCGCTCGCGCACTGTTTATTACCTCCCGTTAATAGACTGAATAACGGTTGCTGATAACGCCACTCTGTACGACATTATCAGTTAAATTTTAATTATCGACACTATTGTAGCTCTACAAATATAGTGATAACTATCGCCGTCATGGCCACAAACAAAAAGAAGACGGCGAAACGAAAAACACGAAAAAAAGCCACGCGTCGTCGCGCGGTGGCAAAACCACGTAAGAGTTTTATGGCGACCGTAGCCAGTGCCATCGAAGAGGCTTCGCGCAGTGCGCTTAAAGAAGCCCTCGGTGTTGTCGGCCACGGAACGCCCGTGGGCAACCTGCTCGACCAGGTCGCCGATTCACCCTACCTCGAACGCTTCCGTGACCTCACCATCGGTGAGCTGCTCGAAGCAATGAGTGGTGCCTCAAAACCCCGTCGCGGCCGTCCGCCGGGAAGCGGTAACGCCCCTGCAAAGAAAACAGGAACGGGAAACCGCAAGAGCTTCAGCACCCGCACCGAGGCGGGGCGCAAAAAGATCGACGTAGCTGTTTCAGACTTCCTGTCTTCGGCCAGCGAGGCAGGCGCCGGGCAGATCCGCTCAGCCGTGGGTGGAACGTCGGCCCAGCTCAGACAGTCGCTCGACCGTTTGCGCAAGGCTAAAAAAGTGAGCCGCAAGGGACAGAAGCGCGGCACACGCTATACCTGGAAGGGCTGATCAATTGTTGTCGGCCTGCTGCTTCCGTCCCACGTGGGTCGGGCGCAGCAGGTCGTTCACGGTCTTTACCGGGTTGAAGGTCTCCAGGGGGACCTCGACAAACACCGTATTCCAGCCGGCCATCGCGCCGTTCCACAAGCCGGGACGCTCGAGCGCCCTCAGCCTGCGACCGGCCACCGACTTGGCAACGAGAAACGCCGTGCCCGGATCGACAAAACCTGCAAGCTCGTAATCTCTACCGCTCTCATCCTTGGTCGAGCAGACGAGATCCACGGGGTTGAAGTGCGTAGAGGCGGCCAGCACACGTTCCTGGTCGGAATCAGACAGGTCCACCTGCGCCGGCTCTACCACCTGCACCGACTGTGACGACCCGGGGCCGGATTCGTCGTCGGTCTCTACCCAGAACGGCCCTCCCCCGGGCTCGCCGGTCACCGGCACCATGCCGCACACCCGTATCGGTCGATCCAGCCTCTGCAACAGGCCACGGCGTCGCTGCTCGGCCGATCCACGCGGCGGCTCACCGCCCAGGCGGTCGCTGATCAGCAGGTCGGCGCGGTCCAGCGCGGATTCACTGCAACCCTCGCCGCGCAGCTCGGCCAGCGAAGCGTATACGTCGCGCCGCAGTTCCAGCAGCACGGCGCCAAGCACCTTCTTCCAATACACGGTTGGCGCGGCCAGCGACTCGGGCACCACGTTATCTATGTTCTTGATGAAGACCAGGTCGGCGTCGATGTCGGCGAGGTTGGCAATCAACGCACCGTGCCCACCGGCACGAAACAGCGGGGCCCCTTCCACGCAGAACAAGCCGCCGTCGTCGTCAACCGCCAACGAGTCCGTAGACGCCTTCTGCTCGGAAAACGAAAGCTCAAAGCGCAGGCCGAAGCGCTGCTCGTACAGCGGAACGACACGAGTGAGCAGCTCTTCGAAGGCCCCCAGGTGCTCGCCCGACACGGTGAGGTGCAAGCGACAACAGCCATCGCTGGATGCCGCGTAGCCCGCGGCCTCGAACAGCTGCTCTTCGAGCGGCGTGCGCGAACCGTCGGGGTAGAGATGAAACGCCAGTAAACCCTTGGGGAGCCGGGCGTAGTCAAGTCCTTCGGCCGACAGCAGGCCCCTGCCGTAGCCCAGGTAGGCGTGACCGGTGTCGGAGGGTTCGCCGGACGCTTCTACCCGCAGTACCAGCTCTTCGTAAAAAGCGAATTCGTTCACGCGCTCGGCAAACTCGGCCACCAGGGCCGCGTCGGCCGAACCCTGTTGGCCCGCGCGCTTGAGCTCATCAAGACCCGGGGGGTCGCCCTCGCTCAGCACGCCCGACAGGGCACTGAACATGCGACTGGCTACACCCGAAGCGGGTACGAACTTAACCAGGCGACAACCGCGCCCGAGCTCCGGCCAGGCCTCCACCAGGCGGTCAGCCTCGCTTGTTGTCAGTACGGTCAATCCGTCGCCAGCCGTGCAGGGCCGGGCCAGCCTCAACTGCGCCACGCCCGACTCCAGCAATGCGAGCTGACGCTCGGCCTCACCGGCAGGCAGGCCGTGATCAAGGCAGGCCTGTATATCTTCGGGGTCCAGTACCGTCACGGGATCGGCCCGCCGAGCGGGCAAAGTACACTATAGCGCAAGAACCCTGCCGAGTTATCCGCAGGGGACAAGCAACGCATATGCGGCGCCATTTTATTGACGCTTACCTGCCGATCCTGCACCTGTACGGACACGGCGGGGCCAGCTTCTGCGCAGTTCACCGTGCCTCGCGCGAAGTGCCGACCGGGCATGCAAATTGCTCACTGAAGACCGGGGAACCAGGCTTTGAGACAACGACGAAACGGTGAGAGCGGCACCATGGTAACCGAAGCGGCGCTCGCGAGCGTGGCGTTTGCCATGTTCCTGTTCTCTACTTTCGACTTCTGCCACATCTACTACGTCCGCTCCATGCTGCAACACGCCGTCAGCGAGGCCGCCCGCTACGCGACCATTGGCGGGACGATGGAAGATCCCTTCAACCCGGGCCAGCAACTCACCCGCCAGGACTCAGTGCTCGCGGTTATCGACACCTATTCGCTGGTCGATATCGACCAGGGCGACATATCGCTCACCGCCATCAACGGCAACGGCCAACAGGTGGCCGGCCCCGGCGGCCCCGGCGACGTCATGACCGTGCGCGTGACCCACAGCGTTGACATCATCACACCCCTGCTGGGGACACTTTTCCCGCCAGGCGGCTACCAGTTCAGCACCTCGGCCAGCTTTCGCAACGAGGAATTCCCGGGGGCCGGATCGTGACGCTTGTCGACAGAAAACGGCGCGGGCAAAGCGGCATGGCCTACGTGGAGCTCATGCTTATAACCCCCTTGCTCGCAATCATCCTGCTGGGCTCGATCGACCTGGGCAGGCTTATTTTCTTCAGCCAGGTGATGGCCAATCTCACCCGCGAAGCAGGTTCGCTTGTGTCGCGCGGATCTACACCCGAGCAGGCCGTGGCCGCCACCGAGCTGAGCGACGACCCCCTCGACATTTCCGTTGACGGCTTAGTCATCATCTCGCGCGTACGGCGACAGGGCACCTTTGACGGTACGCCGGTCATCTTTGAGCAGGTCGCCAGTGGACCACTCTCCTCGTTCGCGAGCAGGGTCGGAGTACTGGGGGCGACGGCCAACATACCGGGAATAACCGAACTCGACGACGGGGTCATACTCACCGCGGTGGAGATCGCGCACGACTACGAACCGGTGTTCAATCTTTCGGCCTGGGGCATGTCGCCCTGGCCCGACGATCTTTACGACGTGGCGTGGTTCTGATGATGACGCGCTGCCAGGAAACTCGGCGTAACGGCGAAAGCGGCGTGGTGCTGGTGCTCTTCGTGCTCTCGCTCGTGGCCACGCTGGCGGCCGTCGGCCTGGCCGTCGACCTCGGCACGGCTTACATAACCCGCTCGCGCATGGCCAAGGCCATCGACGCCGGTGCCCTGGCAGCGTCGCGTTACACCCACAAGGGCGAGTCGGCCATGGAAGATATCGCGCTCGACATCGCGCGAGCTAATTTTACCGCCGGCGGCGCATTCGACTACGACGTAACAATAGATTACCCGAGCACCGATGCGGTACGCGTAGAACTATCGAGCAACCACGAACTGCCGGGAATGTTCTCCAGGCTCATCGGCCAGGACAGCATAGGCCTCCACGCACTGGGCGAGGCCACGCGTTTCCCTCTCGACCTGGTCCTGGTACTCGACGTTTCGTACTCACTGGTTACCAGCAATTCCTGGGACGAACTGATCGACGCATCGCAGGCCTTCGTAGAATACTTTGACGACGACATCGACCAGTTCGCGCTGGTGAGTTACTCGACCTCGGCGACCACCAACATGCCGATTACCAAGATCTTCAAGTCGGCCGCCCAGTCGGCCATAGGGTCCCTTAACCCGATATCCTATACCAATATCGACGAGGGCCTCAGGCACGCCAAGGTGCAACTGGACAACGCCCCGGTACGCCAAGACGCCGTCAAGATCGCCGTCTTGTTTACCGACGGACGGCCGACAGCCTTCCGCGACGACTTTTCTATCAACCACTACAACGCGCCTGATCCCTACGACGGCGTAGTAGCAGCTTACAGCAACGGCTCCTGGTACGCGGGCCTGTTCGACCCGGACGACGGCAAAAAGGTAGTCGGCTTCTACGGTAACGGCAGCCCGATACTGGTACCGTACTGGTACTACTATGGGTCCCCGTGGCCCTTCTCGCTGCCCGGAGGACTATCGGTTAACGGCGACAACATCCGCGCCCTGGGAATCTCGCAGGCCGAGGAGCAGGCCGACTCGATGCGGGCGGCGGGGTATACGATCTACACCATAGGGCTGGGCAATCCCCAATCGCCGAACGAAGGCGACCAACCCGATCTCGATTTTCTCCAGCGCCTGGCCAACGAGGACGGCATTTCGAACCCGGCCCAACCGAAGGGAACCATGGTGTTCTCGCCCGACACGACAGAACTGGAAACCATGTTCTCGCTTATAGCCGACCGTATCCTGCGCCGCATAACCGGCTGACCGGTCTCAGCCCGAGGTGGCCAGGGTCTTCTCGAGCTCGCCGCTCTCGTACAGCGACACCACTATGTCGCAACCGCCTACGAGCTCGCCGTCTATGTAAAGCTGCGGGATGGTGGGCCAGTTGGAATACTGCTTTATGGCCTGCCTGAGCTCGGGGTCATCGAGTACGTTGTAGGTGGTAAACTCGGCACCGGTCAGGCGCAGGGCCTCGCAGACAGTTTTCGAAAACCCACACTGGGGAAGGTCGGGTGTGCCCTTCATATAAACGACAACGCGTTCGGCTTTTACCTGTTCTTCGATGGTCTGGAATATATCGGTGGCCATGTCTTCAGCCCTCCTCGAGGCTCACGATCTGTGAGCGGTACTGTTCGGGCGTGAGCGTCTCCATGGTGAGGGCGTGGATGCGCTCCCGCATGTTGTCGCCGAGGGCCTCGTAGACCACGCGGTGTCGCGCGACCATACCCATGCCCTCGAAGATCTCCGCCACGACGGTCACCCTGAAGTGATCGCCACTGTTGCCCTTGGTGTCTTCTGCCTGCACCTGGGCACCGGCGATAGCCTCGCCCAGGATCTTTTCTATTTCATTGGATTCCATATCTGTTGGTCCTGCTACGCTACGCTACGCATTGTAGACCCTCAAGCTCTACCATTTTCCCCCGTTAAGCAAGCGCCGATTAGACGAGCATAAGTCAAGCGAACTCCAGGCCCGCGTTGGCCCCTGCGCACGAAAACGGCCCGAATCAGCTACAATCCATGGTGTCCATCCGGGGTAACCGAACACCCGACACCCGACGTGACAGCAATCGAAAAACCAGCGGGGCTGTTCTCGCTGGCCGCCCAACAACCCGTTCGCCTGGCCCGGATGAGCGCGGTGTTGGAGGCGTGGAAGCAGGCCAACCCACCGGCCCGAGTCCGGAAGAACGGCGGCGAGGCGGCGGCTATTCTTTGCAACGCCCGCTTCACTCCACGTAGCCCAGCAACCGCAGCGCCTTTATAACTTCGCGGTCAGAAACGCGGACCGTCTTCACGGCCGGATATTCCGACTCCCAGTCCGACAGCAGGCGAGCCAGTCGCAACGACAGCCCGGGCCTGGATGCCGACAGGTCGTCGAGTTCGCCGGGGTCATCGGCCAGGTGGTAGAGCTCCACGGTACTCGGCTGCTCCCCCGAAACCGTGGACAGGTACTTGTGGCCCTGGGCGACGACGGCAGTCAGTGCCCCCCCTACTCGGTGCCCTCCCACCTTCAGCGACCGGTAGTTGCGTCGCTGCATAAACACGGCGTGGTCCTCGGGCAGTGCCCCGGTAAGCTCGCGGCCGAGAAAAGACGGCGCACGGTCAAGCCCCGCGAGGCCGGCCAGGGTGGGCGCCACGTCGAGCAGGGTGACCGGCTGGCTGCGAACCTGCCCCGCCAATTTGTTGCCCGTCACGGTATCGCCGATGTCGATACCCGGGCTGCCCCACAGCACCATGGGTACCCTGACAGCCTCTTCGTACAGGTTGATGCCGTGACCTCTCCAGCCGTGATCGCCCAGCCCCTCGCCGTGGTCAGAGGTCACCAGCACTACGCTGCCCCTGCCACCGCTCTCCCCACCCGCAGAGCTCACAGCCGAGTGGCGGCGAAAAGCGTTAACGACCGTCGCGAGACCGCGGTCGGCCCTCAGGATTTCACTGTCGTAAGCGCGCAGTAACAACCCAACCGAATCGGGCCATTCGAGATCGAGCAGGCGATCGCTGCCGTAGGGATAGTGGGGGTCAACGAAGTGAATCCAGGCGAACAGTGGCCGCGGGTCATCGCGCCGCCTCAACCAGTTCTCAAAATGCAGGGCCGTGGCGTCGGCGCGACGGTCGAGCCGGTGCCCGCCCTCGCTACCATCATCCGGGGTATTGCGTTTATCGCGCGAGGATCCCTCGGCGTCAAAATCATCATCGAAGTAGTCGAAGCCCTGGCCAAAACCAAAACGCGCGCGCACCGGCAGTGAGCTCACGAAAGCTGCCGTCGCGTATCCACCCTTTGACATCAGTTCGGCCAACATGAGCTCGCCGCCAGGCACCAGCTGGCCGTTCTGCATCACGCCCATCGAGCGTGGCCACCTCGAGGCAAACAGTGCCGCGTGCGAAGGAGCCGTCGTGGCCGAGGGCGCCCACGCCTGCTCGTAGAGCACCCCCTCGCGGGCCAGGTCGGAAAGAAAAGGCGTCGTCTCGACCGGGTAGCCATAAGCCGAGCAGTGATCGGCCCTGAGGGTGTCAATTGTGACCAGCAGGATGTCGGGGCCGGTCGCCACCGCCGTGGGTCCCCGGTCAGTCGACCGAACAGGGTGCAGGTCGAGACAGAACGCAGCCATCCCTGCCCCGAGCAGCATCATCAGGGCCAGCGCCCTGGTCATCGTTGAGGCCCCGTACCCACCGCAGCACCATGCTTGCCACCGGACGACAATACTTACAAGGAGGAAGCCTGCAACAAATAGCCTGCGCCCGCCGCCCCCTGGGCTATAATGTATAGATGATCGTTGCCGAAACCTGGTCGATGTACGACAGCTTCAACCGCAGCTGGCGGTCACTGTTGTGGCCGGAAAGCTCGTTTATTGAAGACCTGGTGGCTGCCTGCGAGTTAAAATCCGGCACCCGGATGCTCGATGTCGGTTGCGGCACGGGTTCGCTGCTCGAGCGAGCGGGCTACGGCGAACCGGGAGCCCTGCTCTACGGTGTGGAGCCCACCCTCGACGCTCTCAACTTAGCCCGTCGCCGCCTGGGAGGCAGCGGAGAGCGCGTGCGCCTGCTCGAGGGCTGCGGCCAATCGCTACCCTTTGAAAACAACTCTTTCGATGTCATCGCACTCACCATGGTGCTCGACGAACTGGGATTGGCCACCCGCCACCAGGTGCTGGCCGAGACCAGGAGAGTGCTCGCCACCGGGGGACACGTGCTGGTAGCCGACTGGTCGGCGGCCTGGCCCGCGTGGCTGGCACTGGCTGCAGCACCCGCGCGCGTGCTGGCCCAGGCCGCCGGCATAGGCCCCGCCCCCCCGGATGACCGCGGCCCCGGCTACGAACTTGAGTCGGCAGGTTTCAGCCAGCCCCGCCTGGTACAGCGATTCGTGGCCCTTTCGGGCGACGTAGAGCTCTGGAAAGCCGGCAAAGGCTGACTCATCCGGATACGCAGCAAAATTGGAACCCGTTTATTTTCCGGTCTAGTATGGCGTGATATACGCTATCCAGCCGCCCACCCGTAAGAGCAGTCAAGGGTCCTGGCAGCCAGCGCCACGGGAGTATTCATAACCAGGATGAACAAGGTTCTTAACGACTGGGTCAACGAAATATCAGAGCTTACCTGCCCCGACCGCGTGGTCTGGTGCGACGGCTCACAACAGGAGTACCAGGGGCTGATCGACGAGCTGGTGGCCAGCGGTGATTTCACCGTCCTCAACGAGGAGACCTACCCCGGCTGTTACCTGTACCGCAGCGACCCCCAGGACGTCGCCCGGGTGGAGCACCTCACCTTCATCTGCAGCGAAGACGAGAAAAACGCCGGCCCGACCAACAACTGGATGTCACCGGCAGACGCCGAGAAAAAGGTCCGCCCGCTTTACGAAGGCGCGATGAAGGGCCGCACCATGTACGTGGTGCCCTACATCATGGGGCCTGCCGGTTCGCCCATATCCCAGGTAGGCGTCGAAATAACCGACTCGCCTTACGTCGTCATCAACATGCGCACGATGACGCGCATGGGACAGATCGCGATCGACCAGCTCGGCGACGACGGCCAGTTCGTCAAGGGCCTGCACTCGCTGGGCGACCTTTCACCCGATCGCCGTTTCATCATGCACTTTCCCGAGCGTCGCGAGATCTGGAGCGTGGGGTCAGGGTACGGCGGCAACGCGCTGCTGGGCAAGAAATGCTTCGCCTTGCGAATCGCGTCGACCATGGCGCGCGACGAGGGCTGGCTGGCCGAGCACATGCTCATCCTCGGGCTCGAAAGCCCCGAGGGCGACATCACCTACATGGCGGCGGCTTTTCCCAGTGCCTGCGGCAAGACAAACCTCGCCATGCTGGTGCCGCCCGAGTGCCAGGCTGGCTGGAAAATCTGGACCGTGGGCGACGACATCGCCTGGATGAAGTTCGGTGAAGACGGCCGCCTCTACGCCATAAACCCCGAGTACGGATTTTTCGGTGTCGCGCCGGGTACGAGCAGCAAGACCAACCCCAACGCCATGATCAGCGCCTCGGCCAACACTATATTTACCAACGTGGCCCTGACCGATGACGGCCAACCCTGGTGGGAAGGCATGGACGGCGACCCGCCGGCCCACGCCACCGACTGGCGCGGCGACGACTGGGCACCGACCAGTAAAGAGAAAGCCGCCCACCCTAACTCGCGCTTCACCGCGCCTGCCTCGCAGTGTCCCTGCATATCGAAGGACTGGGAGTCCCCGCGCGGCGTGCCGATTTCAGCCTTCATCTTCGGCGGTCGGCGGGCGAAAACGGCTCCCCTGGTATTCGAAGCCTTCGACTGGGAGCACGGCGTTTATGTTGGATCGGCGGTCGCCTCGGAAACAACGGCGGCGGCCACGGGCGCGGTCGGCGTCGTCAGGCGCGACCCCATGGCGATGATACCTTTCTGCGGTTACAACATGGCCGATTACTTTGCCCACTGGCTGTCGCTGGGTGCGAAGTCAGACAAGCTGCCCAGCATCTTCCACGTGAACTGGTTTCGCCAGGACGACGGCGGTCGATTCATATGGCCAGGCTTCGGCGAGAACCTCCGCGTGCTGCGCTGGATACGCGAGCGCTGCCTGGGGGCGGCCGACGCGGTAAAGACCGCCGTAGGCTGGGTGCCAGCCGAGGGCGCGATCGACATCGACGGCCTGGACAACGTCGATGAAGAAACTATGGCCGGCCTGCTGCACATTGACCGTGAGTCATGGCAGGCCGAGGTAGAGGACCAGAAAGCCTTCTACGAAAAGTTCGGTGATCGCCTGCCCGAGAAAATCTGGGAACAGCACCGAGCGCTGGCTGAACGACTCGGACTCTAGCTCAGGAGAACGGAAAGGCCGGCCAGTCGGCCGCGGGCCGGGACAACTCCAGTGCCCGTGCCGTCTGCAAGACCAGCTCGTCACGATGACGCTCGGCCACCAGCTGCAGGCCCGCAGGTAAGCCCGCGTCGGTCATGCCGGCACGCAGGCTGGCCGCCGGATGCCCCGACATGTTAAACGGGTAGGTAAAAGCCACCGCGTGCATGGGCGCGTCAAAATCCCGGCCGTCAACGCCCGAAGGCGGCGGCCCAGAAGCCGCAAAAGCCTCGGTCGGTAACTGCGGCGTTACCAGCAGATCATAATCCTGAAAAAGGGCACCAAGCGCTGCGTTGAGCTCAGCGCGCCGCCGCTGTATGCGCCCGATGCCGGCCGGGTCGAGCCGCGAAGCAAACTGAAGCCCCTGCCAGAAACCACGGCCCAGCTCTTCCTCGTGGCCTTCGACCAGCGGCGCCACCACGCCGAAGGCCTGGGCACCGGCCATCATGCCCCAGTCGTTGCCGAGATCGGGCAACTTCAAATCCAGCTCTTCTATTTCGAACCCCAGTGCCGCCAGCTCGGCCACGCTACCTTCGACCTCGCGCAGCACGTCTTTCTGCACCCGCGCGTAGCCGAGGTCACGGCTGAAGCCCACTCGCAACCCTGTCGGCAGGTCATCGATGCTCTCGAGGTAAGAAAACCCCGGATGCGGCAGCGAGTTGGCGTCAGCGGAATGATAACCGCAGGCGGCGTCGATGAACGCCGCCGCGTCGGCCGTACTGCGGGTTATGGGACCGAGGTGAACAGTGTCAGCCCATTGCTCGCTGTTACCGTCGAACGGCCCCAGCGGTATGCGGCCGAAGCTCGGCTTGATGCCGAACGCGCCGGTGTAGCAAGCGGGTATCCTCGTGGACCCTCCGCCATCGGACGCCGTGACCAGCGGCACCATGCGACCGGTGAGCGCCGCCGCCGACCCTCCGCTTGATCCACCCGGCGTGCGCTCGGTGTTCCACGGGTTGCGCGTGGTGCCGAACACGCGGTTCCTGGTAAAGCCCGTATAGCCGAACTCGGGCGTGTTGGTCTTGCCCACCACGATGGCACCGGCTGCGCGCAGGCGCTCCACCTGCACCGAGTCGCGTTCAGCCACGTTGTCGCGCAGGGGCACCGAGCCATAGGTGCAGGGAAGTCCGGCCACCTCTTCGAGGTCCTTTACGCCCAGGGGAACGCCGGCCAGAGGAAGCGTTCGCTCGCCATCGGCCATGCGTTTTTCCA
>CAUZFM010000014.1:0-36416 GCA_963579235.1 uncultured Binatia bacterium (SeqCode) | reverse complement strand
GAGGATGAGGTTGATACCTTCCGAGAGCAGCTGCGCGGCGAGCACCCGCGAGGCGTCGGGGTCTTCGCGGGGGAGCAGCCGCGGCGCGGCGTCTATGAGCGTGACCCGGGATCCGAGTCGTTGCATGGCCTGGGCCATCTCGCAGCCGATGGGGCCGGCGCCTATGATGACGAGCCGTCGCGGTAGCTCGGTAAGCGAGAAAAAAGTCTCGCTGGTGAGAGGAGCGGCCTCGGCCAGGCCCTCCACGGGCGGAAGCGTGGGGACGGCACCGGTCGCTACCAGCGCCCGTTTGAACTTGAGCGCCTGGCCGCCGACCGCGAGCGTGCGCGAAGCGGTAAAGTTGCCGTGACCGAGGAACACGTCGATGCCCAGATCCGTGAAGCGCTGGGCGCTGTCGGCTTTGGCAAGTCCGGCGCGTAAACGGCGCATACCAGCCATGACGGAAGCAAAGTCACCAGGCCCGCCGCCGGCACTTCGCCTGGCCGCGGCCAGCAATGCCTTGGACGGCACGCAGCCACTGTTGAGGCAGTCTCCCCCGAGCAGGCTCCTTTCAACCAGGGCCACGCGGGCTCCGAGTCCGGCAGCGCCAGAGGCGGCTACCAGTCCCGCCGGGCCACCACCGAGCACGACGAGGTCGTAGACGTTTTTCGGTGAGGGGTTGTTCCAGTCGCGCGGGTGTACGAGTGCAAGCAGCTCTCGGTTGAATTCATCGTCGGGCGACAGCAGTTCGGAACTACTCACGACAAGGCTCCCGCGCAGCTGGACCCCGCGCCGGCCGTGCATCCGAAGCAGTGTCCGGCCGTTGTTACGGAGCGTCCGCCAAGCGGGTCGAAGGACTCAAGCTGCCAGATGCTTGTGCCGGCACTGCTTCCGCGCCCGTCGTCGTTGTTGAGCTCGATGGGAATTTCGAGCATCTGGTTGAAGTCGCAGTCGTACAGCTCTCCCTGCCAGGAAATACTGACCATAGAGCGGCACATCAGCGAGTCGACGGTTTTCGGGTTGAAGGCGCTGTCCAGTAACTCGAGGTATGAATCGTACTCGCCGCGGCGGCGGAGCCAGTCGGCGAAGCGCTTGACCGGCAGGTTAGTGAGCGTCAGCAGGTGGTTGAAGTGCAGGCCGTAGCGATCGGCCAGCTCGTAATGGTAACGCTGCTCGAGTTCGTCCTGGGGGCCGGGCAGCGTCGCGCCGCCCGGGTTGAAGACCAGGTCCAGCACCAGCCCGCTACCTGCCACGCCGTAGCCCCGTTCGTTGAGCATGGCCATGCCCGACAGGCTGCTTTCGAACACTCCGGTGCCGCGCTGCTCGTCCACGTTTTCTTTTGTGTAGCAGGGCAGGCTGGCGACCACGCGAACCTCGTGCTCGGCGAGAAAATCAACGAGGCCTTCCATGCCGTCTTCCAGCAGCACCGTCAGGTTGCAGCGGTCGATCACATTTTTGCCCAGGTGCCTGCTGCGTTCGACCAGCAGGCGAAAGTCGGGGTGGAGTTCCGGCGCTCCGCCGGTCAGGTCGATGGTCTGCACGGAGTCACTGTGCTCGACCAGTTGCAGCACGCGCTCAATGTCAGGGCGCGACATTTGCTCGGTACGCGCCGGCCCGGCGTCTACGTGGCAGTGGCTGCAGGCCTGGTTGCAGCGCTTGCCCAGGTTGACCTGCACGGTTGTGACCGTGCCGGCCGCCAGGGGAAATTCACCGCAGCCCTGCAGTCTTTCTTTGAAGGAGTCAGCGACGGTTTCGCGGTCAGTCGGTGCGCTGTTGCTTCTCGTTGGAAGTCCACCAGCCTGGCTGTTCATTGTTGGTTTAATCTCCAGTTGTAATCCATTAAACGGATAACGGTCGTCTGGCTTAGGGCCGCTCCCCCCAAGCAGCGAGGCTGCTTGTTTTTCTAAATCTTCCCGGTACAGGTCGAAAATGCTAGAAAGCTGCAGCGTGTCGTTGGCTGGGACAAAAAACTGGGCAATAAACCCTGTATTGCAAGGGCCCGATGCTGATTGGTACGACTGGCCGTTGCTACGTTGAAGGCTCGCTGAACCAGCGATAAAGCGCGGGGATCACCAACAGCGTTAAGACGGTAGAGGTGAGTAGCCCACCCACGACCACGGTGGCTAGTGGGCGCTGCACTTCGCTGCCGGTACCCGTGGAGAACAGCAGCGGAAACAGACCCAGCGCGGTGGTGGCGGCGGTGATGAGCACCGGTCGCAGGCGCTGGGTGGCGCCGCGCACCGAGGCTTCGTTCACGCTGACGCCGTCGCGCACCAGTTGGTTGAAGCAGGTGACCAGCACCATGCCGTTTTCAAGCGCGATACCGAACAGCGCTATGAATCCTACCGAAGACGGTACCGACAGGTTCTGCCCGGTTACCCACAGGGCGACCACGCCGCCCACCAGGGCCAACGGTATGTTGGTAATGATAAGCAGCGAGTTGGCTATCGATCCGAAACTGAGCAGCAAGAGGAAGAACACGATGAGCAAGGTGATCGGCACCACTACCGCCAGGCGCTGGTTTGCTTCCTGCTGCAGGCGAAACTGTCCGCCCCAGGTCACGAGGTAGCCTGGAGGGAGCGTGACCGCCGAGGCCAGCTTCTCGCTGGCTTCGGCCACGAAGGAGCCGATGTCACGGCCGACAACGTTCAGCTGGATGGTGATAAAACGCTGGTTGTCCTCTCGCGTGATCTGCCTGGGCCCGACTATTTCTTTTATGTGGGCGAGTTCGGACAGCGGCACGTGAACGCCCGAGGGTCCGTCGACCAGTATGTCGCCTATAGACTCGGCCGTGCTGCGATAAGGCGCGGCGAAGCGCACGTAGATGTCGAAACGCCGGATACCCTCGAAGACCTGCCCAGCCACCTGGCCGCCGACCGCGGCACGGATGGTTTTCTGCACATCGGCCACGTTCATTCCGTAGCGTGCCACCGCCAGCCGGTCGACGGTGATCAGCAGTTGCGGCGTACCGGCCACCTGGTCGACCTGTACGTCAACGGCACCCGGTACGGTTTCGACAACACGCTTTATTTCGTTGCCCCTGGCTATGAGTTCGTCGAGTTCGTCGCCGAAGAGCTTTATAGCCAACTCGGCCCTGACGCCCTCCAGAAGTTCGTCCACCGTCATGGCTATGGGCTGGGTAAAGTTGGTGGCTATGCCGGGTATGTCACCGAGGTCGAGGCGGATCTGTTCTTCGAGTTCGGGTTGCGTGCTCGCGTTGCGCCACTCGTTGCGGGGATGCAGGAGGATGTACATCTCGGCGCTGTTTACGGGGTCGGTGTGGGCGCCGAGTTCGCCGCGGCCGATACGCGTCACTACGCC
Organism: uncultured Binatia bacterium (SeqCode); assembly: GCA_963579235.1. Lineage (GTDB taxonomy): Bacteria > Desulfobacterota > Binatia > UBA1149 > UBA1149 > UBA1149. The sequence goes on along the minus strand of CAUZFM010000014.1, from coordinate 33,116 downwards.
GCTTATCTCGGGTATCTTCATGAGCCTTCGCTCGACTATCATGGTCAGCTCCGTGCTCTTGGTGAGAGATATGGAGGGCGGCATCGTCAACCGCAGTACCATTGTGCCTTCCTGCAACCTGGGTGTGAACTCCGAACCGAGGCGGGGAAATACGACCGCCCCGACAAGGAGCAGGCCGACGGCCAGCCCGACGGCGTAACCCCGCCGCTTGACGAAGAACGAGACAGCCGATTCGTAGTACGCGGTGAGCCGGCTCAACACCGCGCCGCGCGCGCCGCTGTTTTTCTGTCGGCGCATGAGCAGGTCGGAAAGCGAAGGAGCGAGCACGACGGCGAAAATCAGCGAACCGAGCATCGCCAGCGCTAAGGTGTAGGCCAGCGGCCGAAACGTCTTGCCCTCCACGCCTTGGAGGGTAAAGAGCGGCAGCAGGACAATGATGATGATTGATATGGCGAAAACGATAGGCCTGGCGACCTCGAGGCAGGCGTGGCAGACCACCGCAGCCCGCGAGTCGTCGGGGTCGGCCTCGGCGAGGGCCCTGTCTACGTTTTCCACGATGACGATCGTGCCGTCCACCATCATACCGATGGCTATCGCGAGGCCGCCGAGAGACATGAGGTTGGCCGATATACCGAAGTAGCCCATTCCTAGGGTCGCAAACAGGAAAGAAAACGGAATGGCCAGTGCCACGACGAAGCTTGCGCGCAGGCCGCCCATGAAAGCCATGAGCACCAGGGCCACCAGAAGAATCCCCTGCACCAGCGCGTTAGTGACCGTGGCCACGCAGGCCTCGACCAGGGTTTTCTGTTCGTAGTAGGGCACCAGGCTGATGCCCTCGGGCAGGATGCCGTTGATTTCTTCCATCTTGTCTTCGACCTGGCCGATGACGGTGGAGGAGTTGCTGCCGAAGAGCTTAACGACCATGGCCGACACGACTTCTTCGACGCCGTTTCTCGTCTGTACGCCGCGGCGCACAGCGCCGCCGATCTCGATGTCGGCGAGGTCGCTGAGAAATACCGGCGTACCATCCTTGGACTTGACGACGATGTTTTTGAGGTCGTCAACGCCCGAGGCCAGGCCCACCGAGCGCACGATGTATTCTTCGTCGTTTTTTTCGATGAACTGAGCGCCGACGTTGAGGTTGTTCTCGCGTATGCGCTCGATGACGTCGGCGATGGTCACCCCGTAACCGAGCAGGTGCTCGGGGTGAACGTTGACTTGGAACTGCTTCTCGTAACCGCCGATGCCAAGAATCTCGGTTACGCCAGGGACGGTCTGCAGGTGAAATTTGACCAGCCAGTCCTGTATGCCTCGAAGTTCTTCGAGCGAGTAGTCACCGGTCGCGTCTTCGAGGTAGTAGAAGAGGACCAGTCCCATGCCCGTGGAGATGGGCCCGAGCTGTGGTTCTCCAAATCCCTCTGGGATGAGCTCGCGCGCTTCCTGCAGGCGTTCGCCGACCACCTGGCGGGCAAAGTAAATGTCTGTTTCGTCTTCGAAGTAGATGTTCACGACCGAGAGGCCGAAATTTGATACCGATCGGAGCCTGGTGACCTTTGGCAGCCCGTTCATGGAGGTTTCGATGGGGTGGGTTACGTATTTCTCGACGTCGCCTGGCGCGAGGCCCTCGGTCTCAGTGAACACCTGCACGAGGTTGGGGGAGACGTCGGGGAACGCGTCGACCGGCAGCTCGCGGTAAGCCCGGTAGCCCGCGAGCCCCACGAGCAGGCCCAGCGCGAGCACGAGCAGGCGGTTGCCGAGTCCAAAACGTATCAGTGTATCCATCTTCGGTTTGCCCGGTGCCCCTTCGTCAGTGGCCGTGGCCCTGCTTGAGTTGTGAGCGTCCCAGCTCGGCCTTGAGAATGAATCCACCGCTGGCCACGTAAATTTCGCCGCTCAAGATGCCCGAAAGAACCTCGGCGTGGGTAGTGCTTCGACGCCCGAGTTCAAGTTGGCGGGGTTCAAACGCGCCGTCGCGCTGCACGAACACGACCGAGTGCTCGTCTACCATCTGGAAAGCAGTGTTGGGCACGGTCACGGGTACTTCTACCGAGGCGATGTCTACGCGCCCGGTCACGAACATACCCGGACGCCATTTGCCCGCGCTGTTGTCGAGCACGACGCGGGCCCGCGCGGTGCGGGTGTCCTCGTCGACCACCGGGCTCACGTAGGAAATGGTACCGCGCGTGTCGGCCTGCTCGTGGCCCAGCGAGACCAGCACCGACTGGCCTACCTTGACGCTGGCAAGATCGCGTTGGTAGACGCTGAGTTCCACCCAAACGTCGCGCAGGTCGGCAATTACAAAGGCCTGGGTCTGGCGGGTGACCGCTTCGCCGCGGGTGATGTGCTTGTCTATCACTGTGCCGTTGGTGAGGGTGGATAAGCCGTAGGAGGAGAGGCTTTCGCTGCTCTCGATTATTGCGAGCACGTCGCCGGCTTCGACCGTGTCGCCGATACGGTTGCGAACCTCCTTGACGATCCCCGCGTAGCGAGGCACCAGGTGGGCAATGCGGTCTGCGTTGGGCACGACCTCACCCGGGAGTACCACCTGGGTAGCTATACGGCCGTGCCCGGCCGTTGCGACCTTGACGCCGAACTCCTGCATGTGGTCGCTCGAGATTTTGACGGCGGTTACCTTGTGGAGATCGCGGGTGTCTTGCGAATCACCTGCGTGGGCATCTGCCGCGTGGGCTGAGCTCCCGCGCGGGCCGTGGTATTCGTCGTTGCCGCTCCTTGCGCCGTAGACGAGCAGTCCTGCAAAAATCAGCAACACAACCGTGTAGCTTAACTTGTTGAATCCAAGAGCTTTCATTTCAGGATCTCCTGCCGTCGCTGCTGATATCTTCAAGGCTGCTGCCCACCAGCAGCTCCACCTCTACGGTGGCTGCGCGGTAGGCCGCCATCATGTCGATGTACTCGCTGCGCAGACTGAACAGTGTCTTGCGAGCATCGACCAGTTCGAGGTAGCCGTAGACACCTCGCCGGTAGGCGGTGGTGGCGCCCTCAAAAGCGTTGTGGGCCAGTGGCAGCACTTCGTCCCGCAAGGAGATGACCGCTGCCCGCGTTGACGCGAGCGAATCGTAGGCCGTCGCCAGGCTGGTACGTGCGCGCAGGTTGGCTGCTCGTTGTTCCTGGACGCCCTTGGCCAGTCGGCGCCGTGCTTCCAGTGTGCCGGCACGGTTGCGATCAAAAATCGGCAGCATTGCACTCAGTTCAAAGACAAAGGCCCTGCTGTTGCTTTCTTTCGACCAGCGGGGTCCGCCGGTGAGGGTGAGATCGGGTGTAGAACGTGATTCGGCCAGTGCCAGTTGGCTGCGGCGTTGGTCCAGCTCCGATTCCCAGCGAGCGAGGGCGGGGGCTTGCTCTGCGAGTTGCTGCAATCGAGCTAACGGTGGCAGGGCGGGCGGGGTCGCGCGCAGTTGCCCGTCGGCCCGCGAGAAGGTGTCGCTGCCGCTGCCCCAGGTAGCTGCAAGCCTTTTTCTCGCCGAGGCGAGTTCTGCCCGGTGCCGCTGCAGTGCGATCAGCGAGGCTGCCAGGGAAACCTCGGCGCGGTATTTTTCTATGCTCGACACTGCGCCTGCGAGCAGTTGTTTTTCGACGGTTCGCATTACGGTTTTTCCGACTCCTGCCAATTCCTCTGCCAGGGAGAGCCGCTCTTGTGCGGCCAGCACAGCGACGAAGGCGCGTTCGACCTCGGCCAGGGTTTCGATTCTTGCGGCGCGCCAGGCCCAGGCCGACGCGTCCCGTTGGTGGCCGGCCATTTGCCGCCGCTTGCTGCGCTTGCCGCCCAGTTCGATGAGCTGGGAGACACGCAGGGTCTGTTCCGAGGCTCCGAAGCCGCTTTCTTCGTTAGAGCCGGCAAAGTTTTCTATTTCGAACGAGAGTTCGGGGTTGGGTAGCAGGCCTGCCTGCGACACCCGGGCTTCGCGCGCCTTGAGCTCCCAGGAAAAGCTGGCGAGGCGAGGATTGTGTTCGAGGGCAAGCTGGCTTGCCTGCTGTAACGAGACAGCAGCGCTCACCTCGGCGTGCACTGTTGCCGCGGCTGCGTGCAGCAGCAGTGCCGCGGCGAGCGCTGCGATGGTCGGCACCTTAGTGTGCGTCGTTTGTCCTTGTTTTTTTCGATTCATCAAGCGGTTCTCCGGTACGAGCAGGGGCGGGCCGCGAGCCATGGCGCGGCCTTGCAGAAAGCCCACCACCGCCTCGGGGCAGGGTGCGGGCGCCAACGGGGTTGGCTGCTAGACTCGGAGGACGGTGCTTTTGATGAACGCGGCGCGCTGGGAGCAGTGGCCGTTCAGGAGGAAAAGAGCGCGGGCCGGTCGTCGGCCTGCTGTCACCGGCGTAATGCTGGCCGGCAGGGCGTGGGAAACAAGCGAAGCATCGCCCGGCTTTTCGTACTTACTCGATAGCTGGCCGAGCAGGGGGATGTCGGTGCAGGCGTCGGAGGCCAGCGAAATACCACTGCCCTTGTGTTCGCTGGCAGTGTGATTGGTACTCGTGTGGCCGGCGTTGGCGTGGCCATCGGCCGCAGAGCCGATCGTGTCGCAGGGCGCAGTTGCATGGGCGAGTTCTATGCCGCTGTGACCGTCGGGCCCCACGCAGTAGACCAGCTGCGAGCCCAGGCCCATGGTCAGCCCCAACCAGGCCAGCAGGCCAAGCGTTGCCATCGCACGTGCTGTGTTGACTGCTTTCATCTCTTCGCGTCGGGGAGGGCGGTAGCCCGGTGGTGTCCGCCAAGGTCCATCGACTCTACCAGCCTAACACGGGTTTTTGCTTGCAGGGGATTGTTTTTCGGGGGGTTCTTTGTTCGGGCAACTGGTTACTTCCTGCCTACCGGTGCAAGGTGCTGCGGTGCGCGTTGTCATTCCTCTTCCGGCCGCCGACTTTGATCCCACCGAGGTCTCGGTGCCGTGGTCTATTCTGCGTGCCGAGGGCTACGAGGTCGTTTTTTCTACGCCACGGGGACAGCCGGCGCGTGCCGATGTGCGCATGCTCGATGGCAGGGGATTGCTCTTCTGGGCCCCCGTCCTGCGGGCTCGTCGAGAGGCCCGCGGGCTTCACGACGAGATGATACGTTCGCCGGAGTTTCTCTCTCCGCTGCCCTGGTCGCAACTCGCGCAGTTGAAAGCCGACGGGCTGATTCTCGCGGGGGGGCACGCGCCGGGAATGAAACCTTATCTTGAATCGCCCGAGGTGCAGGGCCTCGCGCTGCGCTTCTTTTCCGAGCGGCGGCCGGTCGCTGCCATCTGTCACGGCGTGGTGGTGCTGGCCAGGGCCGTTGATTCTGACACCGGTCGCTCGGTTCTTTTCGGTCGCAGGAGCACTTGCTTGACGAGGCCCATGGAAATGAGCGCCTGGTCGATGACCGCCCTGTGGCTGGGGAGATACTATCGAACCTACACGCAGACGGTTGAAGAGGAAGTGTGTGCAGCCCAGGGCGAGGGTGATCCGGGAGGGCCACCGCTTTTCAGCCGGGGACCTTTTGCGTTGTTCCGGGACGGACCCGCGGTGACAAACAGGGGCTACACTGTGAGGGACGGGCAGTACCTTTCAGCGCGATGGCCGGGCGATACCTACGCGTTTTCGCGTGATTTCGTGGAGATGCTTGAAGACCGCCGGTAACGCTCGGACCGCCCCGACCAGGCGAGCTCGGCGGCGGTGCTGGGCACCGAGCCATCGGCTGGTCAGACTTGAGGGAGCACTTCGCCGGCGATCAGTTTGAGGCTGGGCCAGGCCAGCTCCGGAGGTAAACCGCCGCACAGGGGGTGGGTGATCAGGAAGCCGGTCTGCTTGATGTGCTCCACGGCCTGTTGCGGGGTGAAGATGCGGTAGGGGCCCTGCTGGTCGCGGAGCTCTGCTACACTGCTCGCCGTTGACCGGGTAACGGCCTTGTTGTGGTCGCCCAGCCAGGCCGCGTAGGAGCGCGCGTCGTGCAGCAGGTACGGCCCCAGTTCGGTCCAGGCGCGGTCGGGATCGCTGGCAACAAATGCCGTGGTCACCGTGTCTCCGGATGGGTTGATGCAGGCCCCCGGAGTGGTTCCGATCTTGCGGCATTCACTCTCGTAGATTTCGACCATCTCGCTGTTGGAGCCCTGGGTGAGCATTCCCAGTCCGAAGCGCGCCGCCCGTCGTGCCGCCGCCCTGGTGTTTCCGCCCAGTAACAGGCCCGGGCCCTGGGGCGCAAGCGGCGTGGGGGTGACCCTTACGCTGCGACCATCGAACTCGAAAGGCTCTCCCGTCCAGGCGTGCCTCAGGGCCTCAAGACACTTGTCCATTCTCTTTCCCCGATCGGCGAAGTCGTGGCCGAACATGGCGTATTCTTCGGGCCGGTAGCCGACCGCCAACACGTAGGACACGCGCCCGTTGCTGGCGATGTCGAGCACCGCCATCTCCTCGGCCAGGGCAATGGGGTCGTGCAGGGGGAGAACCAGCGCCGCCAGCTGGATGCCGATGCTGCGAGTCCTGCCAGCCATCGCGGCGGCCAGGATCAGCGGCGCGGGCAGGTAGCCGTCGTCGGAACCGTGGTGCTCGGAGACGATAAGCTGGAGGCAGCCGTGTTGCTCCGCCCACTCGGCCATGTCGAGTGCGGCGGTGTAGAAATCGGCACTGCCCGCGGGGCTCATGGCCGGCAGTCGCATGTCGAAGCGCATTATGAACATTCCTGAACTGTCTCCTGTTAACCCTTGTCGATAGTCACGTCGTGGTGTGAATGTCGACACCCCTGAAGCTTTTCGGGAGGCGAAGCGCCGAATCGACGCATCCATGGCGAAGGGGGGAGGAGACGGTTTCATTTCCCAATACCTCAACCGTCCGCTCTCTCGCCGCCTTTCAGTGGCGCTGTCAAGAACGCCTCTCACACCCAATCACATCACACTGCTGTCCTTCTTCATTGGCTTGCTGGGCGCAGTCGGTCTGGCCACCACCGACCCTTGGTTCTGGCTCGCCGGAGGGATCCTTATACAGGTCGCCTCTATCGTCGATGGGTGCGACGGTGAGATCGCGCGGATCAAGTTGCTGCAAAGCCCGCAAGGCGCCTGGCTGGATACGGTGTTGGATCGCTATTCAGACCTGGCGATCGGGCTTGCCGTGACGTTCGCCGCTTCGCAATTGTACGACGCGGTCTGGGTTTGGCCGGCCGGCTTCGCTGCAACGGCCAGCTTCGTCATGGCAAGCTACGTCACCAAGGAATTTCAGATTCAGTTTCATCGCCCGTATCCAGAATTTCTTGTCAACAAGCTCAAGCGTCGTGATCTTCGAATTCTTGTCGTTGCAGTGGGCGCAGTAATTGGGCAGCCGCTTGTGGCGCTGCTAGCCATCGGGGCACTGACTCACCTGGCAGTGTTTCAGATCCTCGTGTCGGGCTGGCGTGCCACTTCCGTTCCTCACAGGTGCTAACGTCAAGCACGAAGCGATGCCCAAACAACAATCATGGACGGGCAAACGCGCCGGTGCGCTGCTGCCCGACGTGTGGCCAGACTGTGAATGAACGTGTTGCGCGCAAGCTTTGTTCCGAAGAGGAGCACGCGCGAAGCAGACGCGAGCGGAATCACTTCTGCGTGCATTGCCGGGAACAACTGATCGCCCCGCGGTGAGTCGAAGACATACCAAACGCGCGCTTTAACCGTCCGAGGATCGTTCTTGTAGACGATGATCTCGGGCGAATCGAATATCTGGAGAACCAGCGCGGCTAGACGGTGTCGCCGTTATGCGGGTTCTTCGCGCCGTGGCAACGGCCAGGATCAGCGGCGCTGGCGGGTAGCCATCCGCGCAGCCGTACTGTTCTCCCCACCTGGCCGGGCATGCCTGCGCGCTCTCCTGGCGACTCCTGGCGGCGCAGCGACCCGGTCGGATGCAAAATGGCCTGCCGCATGGCTGGCGAGGATCGGGAGAGGCAATAGCTCTCTTAAATCCCCAACATGCAGAGAATTGGCTCCCCGGGCCGGACTCGAACCAGCGACAAGGTGATTAACAGTCACCTGCTCTACCAACTGAGCTACCGGGGAACGTTGGGCGAATTCCATTGTATAGCCCAGCCATGGCGAGCGGGCAAAAAAGATATCACGGTAAAGCGACCGGGCGGGTGTTGGTAGCGGGTTAAGCTCAGGGGTCTACGTAGCCAAGATCGCGTAGCTTCTGCTTGAGCTCTTCGGGAATATCATCGCTGCCTTCACCGTTGTTTCTGGCAGCTTTGTTACCGCGGCCCGGTGCTTTGCTCTCGATCGGCTGCTTGGCCTCGGCCCATTCGTCCAGCCCCGCCGCCCAGGAGTATACGCCGTGGCGGCTCGGAAGGGCGTTGAGCTCTCCGGGGTCAACGCCGAGATCGTAGGCCTCGTTGCTGTCCTCGTCGGTGTAGCGCACGAGTTTCTGCGAGCCGCGCCTTTCGGCGATGACCGGGCCCCGGCTACCTAGTTTGCCGGCCTCGGTGCTGGCTTCACTGTATATAGGGGTCCCGGTCGACCAGTTCGAAGCGGTGTCGACCGCGTCTGTACCAAGCAGCCCCACGAGTGAGGGTCCGGGCATCGAGTGCTCTACTCCGACCAGCTCGAGCAGGGTGGACGGCACGCTGATCGACGCGGGTACGGGTTCTTTTATCCGTGGTCCGTGATCGGTGAGCCCGGGTACGCGCAGCACCCAGGGCACGTTGACTACCTCGGCGTAAACAAAACGCACATGGTCGCAGTTGCCGTGTTCAAAGAATTCTTCGCCGTGATCCGAGGTCACCAACACCACGGTCTTGTCGGCGAGGCCGAGTTTGTCCAGCTCGTCCAGGAAACGACCCACGTGGCGGTCACCGCCGCGCACGGACGCGTCGTAGAGGGATACAATGGCGTCCAGGTTGGCCGGCCGCTCGCGTTTTTCACGACCGCAAAAGCCTTTTGATTCTCTTCGCGAGATGTCGCCGAAGCCCAGTGCCCGGCGATCGGCCGACGTGGAGTAGTAGGGACGATGGGCGTTGTAGCCGTGCAGGAACAGGAAAAAAGGCCGATCCTGGTTGAGGCGCAGCCAGTCGATAGCGCCGTCCATGTTGTGTTCAAAGCGCCGACCGTCGGCCTGGTAGACGTCAAAACCACGGTCAAACCCGAAGTGGGCCGACACGAATCCCCCCCCGGTGAAGGCCCCGGTCGCGTAACCGGCGTCTTTGAACTCTTCGGCCAGCATGCGCGCCGACAGCGGCAGCCGCCGCATGGCGGGGTAGCGGACGACCTCCAGCACGCGCGGTTCCAAGCCGGTCATCATCGAGCCGTGGGCGGGTAGCGTCCACGGTGACTGGCTCACCGCTTGCTCAAAAAGCGCTGAGCTGGCGGCGAGTTGGTCCACCGAGGGTGAGGTGTCACGGGAGTAACCGTAGCAGCCCAGGTGGTCGGCCCGCACGGTGTCCATGGAAACCAGCACGACATTGCAGTCGGGGCAGGCCGCGTTGGAGAGGGCAGTGCCCGGGCCGGTGGCCGGGCGTTCGGTACAGGACGCGAGCAGGGCCAGCAGGGCGCCGAGGCCGACGCAAAGCAGCCGTGGGAATGGAGAAAGGGGCATGCAGTGGCTATGATAGGCACTCCGGGTGGACGGGTCTATTCCGATTGGCGCTGAATCGCCGACCGGGGGCCTGGGCCTGGAGTCAGAAAATTCTGCGGGCCCCGTGCTTCGTGGCAACTTCGGTCGGCCCAGGGAGAAAAACGAAAGGTGAAACGATCAACACCGGCAATTATGCTGGCCGCGCTGCTGGTACTGGGCGTGCTGGCCCTGCCCGGGCAACGCGCCGGGACGCTGGCCCAAGGCCGTGTGCTCGTGCTTGGCGTCGACGGCGGCACCTGGGACGTGATCGTGCCCATGATCGAAGCCGGCGAACTGCCGGCCCTGGCGGGCCTCTACCGGCGCGGGGTTCACGGGATTCTCAAGACTCGACCGCCGGTAATTTCGCCGGTGGTGTGGTCAACCATGTTCACCGGCAAGCTGCCCGCCGAGCACGGCGTCCTGAACTGGAAGACCTCCCACTCTACTCACCGCCAGGTCAAGGCAGCGTGGAACATAGCCAGTGACGCAGGGCTTCGCAGCCACGTGTATAACGTGCCCGGCTCATGGCCGCCCGAGCAGGTCAACGGACGCATGGCTTCCGGTTTTCCACTGAGCGGCTCTACGATAGGCGGCAGCACCGGAGAGGTTTACGATCTTTCACTGGACGATCCCTCCGACGGCAACCGGGTTTTTAAGGACAACGAGACGGCCATCCGCGGAGCGGCCCGCGGCCTGGAGCCGGGCCAGTGGAGCGACTGGTTCGATGTTGGCGCCCTGCGCAAGCCTACCCTCAAGGGGCGGATGCGCGTGCGCAGTCTCGCGCCGGACAGGATCTACGCGACACCGTTTTACAGGTCAGACGCAGGCCTGGTAGTCACCTGGCCCGAAGAGCTGGCCGAGGAACTCAGGGCTGAACTGGGGCAGGCTTACATTCCCGAGGGGCCGGGCTGGAGCCGCCACGCTGAACCCGACACCCCCGCTTTCCTGGCCGAGCACCTCGCCCAGGTTTCACGCTTGCAAAGCGGCGCGGCGGGTCTTTCGATAGCCGACGACTGGAGCCTGTTTATCTACGTGCACACGCTTGTTGACCGGGTGTCTCACCCATACTGGGCCTATATGCGACCGGACGACTACGACGGTATGGATGCTGATAAGGTCCGTCTCTACGGCGGGGCGGTGCCCGATGCCTACCGCGAGACTGACCGGCAGCTGGGGCGATTGCTCGCCGAGATCGATGACGACGTCTACGTGGTGGTGGTCTCAGACCACGGATTCAAGTCGAGCAGGAACCGCAGCATGCTCATCGGCACGCACGATTTTGACGGAATCTACCTGGTCGCGGGGCCGGGAATCGAGCCGGGTGACGGGCCCGAGACCAACATCGAAGACGTGGCGCCCACGCTGCTCTACTTGCTGGGACTGCCCGGAGCGGCAGACATGGTGGGCGAAGTATTCGCGCCCGTGGTTCATTCGCTTGGTGGAGAACGGCTGAAAGTTGCCAGCTATGAAGACTTGCAGCGACCGGGTAACGATCAACCGGTGGACAAATCCACCTGGGAACAGCTGCGAAGCCTGGGCTACGTGACCGGCGACCCGCCCTCGCGAGCAAACGAAGCCGGGCAGGCTCGCTGATAAGGGTCTCGTCTCAGTGACGGACCGGTTCTTCGGCCCCGTCGTCCTCGAACACTATCTCGCCGTCGTTGACCAGCGCCAGGATAACCGCGTCCAGGTCTGCCAGGACTCGGCCCTTGAGGCTGAAATAGGTCACTCCGCGCCGTATGGCGTCGGCCAGCTCGATGACGAGAAACACCGTGTCGTGTGAGCTTCCGAGCAGCTCGGCGCCGGTAATAGGGGCACGCACTGTGGATGTGGAACGTGTTGATCGCATGCCCTGTTGAAACCAAGAAGCGTGCCACGGGCTCCTGCCCGCCACCCGCATCGCGCGCGGGTTTCCGGGGGCGTGTTCAATCGCGTTCACCGACAATCCTGCCCCTTGCCGCGTCCGAGTTGCAGGTCTGCACGATGAGCCTGTTCGTTAGTGGCACGGCACTTGCTTTTCATTGCGAGCCCGAAGGGCAGGAAAGGGCGAGGAGAAAGAACAATGACAGAAATACTGAAACGGCTAAGGGACGATGAGCAGGGAGCATCGATGACCGAGTACGCGTTGCTGTTGGCAATGATTGCGCTCGGTACGGTTGGTGCGGTCACCGCTTTCAGTGGCCAGATACTTACGCTCTTCAGTTCATTCGACCAGTTCTGAGGCAGGATCGTGACACCGCAATACGCAAGGCAGCAAGTGGCAAAAATTTGTCGCTACAAGTCCAACAATGTCCGCTCAGCGGGCGTAATTGGCGCAGCCCCGGCAGTAAAACGCGGAAAAACGGGCCCTGGCAATGAATTCCCCGGTGGCACAGAGATTGCTGTTTACCACCGGGAACAGACGGGCATTGAGCCCTTTTAAGAAACGAAACCCAGGAGGAAAGAGAAATGGAACTTATCAAGGCACTGTGGAAAGACGAGCAAGGCGCTTCGATGGCCGAATACGCGTTGCTGATGGCTCTCATAGCCGTTGCGACGATTGGTGCGATCACCGCGCTTCGCGACCAGATCATATCGATCTTCAACGACGCTACTACGACGCTGTCTACCGCCAGCTGAAGTGGTTGGCTCAAGTTGAGTCGGGTGCCGTCTCACCGACGGTACCCGGTTCAGCTTATGCTCACCGCAAGGTGACCAAACGTGGAATACGCTCTTAATACTCTGGTTGCGGTCCCCGCGCTGATCTTCATGTTCCTGGCTGCGGCCAGTGACCTGCGAGCGCGCAGGATTTCCAACAAGCTGAATCTTTGCGCGGCCCTGCTCGGCGCCTGGTTGCACTTCGTGACCGGCGGCGTGGAGGGTCTCGGTATGTCGCTGGGCGGTATGACCGCCGGCCTCGCTCTGCTGTTTGTGCCCTTCGCGGCGGGAATGGTTGGCGGCGGCGACGTCAAGTTTGCAGCGGCCGCGGGTTCCTTTCTCGGGGCCGGGCTGTTGTGCATCGGGCTGGGTGCTGGCGTGTTGTTGGCAGGCGTCGTGGGCGTCGGGTCGATACTGTGCAGTGGCAAGGCCAAGGCGGTGATGCTCGGGCTCTGGGCTGATCTAAATATGATCGCCTCCGGGCAGAGGCCAGGGACTCTCAAGGCTGGAGAGGGCACGCGTACTATGCCCTACGGATTGATGTTGGCAGTGGGCATGGCCGGGACGCTGGTTCATGCAACGTGGAGGATAGAAACATGGCTAGGCCCTTTGTCCTGGTAGTGGCTGGAGTGCTGTTCGCAGCGCTTGCCGGTCTTATGACTTTTTCATGGCTCGACGGCCAGGCCGGCTCACTTGATGCGCCGGTGTTGCAACACAGGCGCGTGGTGGTTGCTGCCCAGACGGTGGGCAGGGGCCAACTGTTAGAGCCGGGACAGCTGAAGGTTGTCGACTGGCCGGCCCATGCGGTCCCCGAGGGGACCTATCATGATCCCAGCAAGCTCGTAGGCAAGGTAGCGAGGGTCACCATCATGGCCAACGAACCCGTTACCGATGCTCGCTTGTCCCGCAATCGAAGCACCAGCCTCCTTTCAATGCTCGTGCAGCCCGGTAGGCGCGCGATCTCGGTCAGGGTGAACGAAGTGACCGGGATTTCCGGTTTCGTCGCCCCGAACAGTCGCGTGGACGTGCTCGTAACAATCGGCCGCCGCGAAGAGCTCGAGGCGAGGTCAAAAGTCATACTGCAGGACGTCAGGGTGCTGGCCATCGACCAGGAGGTCGAGCAGGTGGACAACAAGCCGGTGACGGTAAAGACGATCACTCTCGACGTCACCCCGCGGCAGGCAGAGACCCTGGCGCTGGCGGTTCACGAGGGCAGTCTCTACTTCGTCCTGCGTAACGACAAGGACGGCGACGGGGTAGTTACCTCGGGCAAGACAGTGAGCGAGGTGCTCGGTGGTTCATCGGGTAACCGCCACACGGTCGAAGTGATTCGTGGCAGCTCGGTAGAGAATTACATTTTCTGAGGAGGCGGGATGGTCATGCAGAAGCACGAAGAAAAACAGACCTCGTTGTTGCGGCTTTCCGTTTCGGTCCTGGTGTCGGCGGCGCTGTTGCTGACAAGCGGGGCGCCGGTTTCAGCCGGCGACGCAGCCCTGGTGAGCAGGGTCTCACCTGTGAAGGCAGCCTATCGTAACGGCGACGGAGACAAGGTGCTCCACGTCATGGCCGGCAAGACCGTGGTGCTGGACTTCAGGGATCGCGCCAAGCGTGTAGCGGTGGCCAACAAGGACATCGCCGACGTGGTCATAGCCACGCCCGAGCAGTTGCTGGTAAACGGTATTTCGGGCGGTGAGACCAGCCTCGTTGTGTGGAGCGATAAGGGCAACTACAGCATTTACAATATCGTCGTGACCGAGCAGGCCCGCGCGCAGGTGATGCTCGAAATCATGATAGCCGAGGTCAACAAGGCTGAGCTCGAGAAGCGAGGCATAGACATTCGCGCCATGGGCGGGCAGTTCGGTGCCCTGAGCCAGGCCGGCGGCGCAGCCCCGGTGTTTGGACAGCACGCTCCGCAGGACAACCAGCCTCCGTTCCCGGTGAGCCTGGGATCCGGTCTATCGTTGGCGGTCGTCGATTTCAGGAATGACATTGCTGGTTTCATCAAGGCGACCAATGACGACAACGTTGCCCGTATATTGGCCGAGCCCAAACTGCTCGCGCGTAGTGGCGAGAAAGCCAGCTTCCTTTCCGGCGGCGAGATTCCCATTCTTATAAACGAAGACCAGCAGACATCGGTCTCTTACAAGGAGTTTGGGGTGAAGGTCGATTTCGTTCCCACCGTGGCCATAGACGGCACCATAGAGCTCGACGTTTTCGCGGAAGTCAGCGAGCCTGATTTTTCGCAGGGGGTCGAGCTATTCGGCTTTACCGTACCGGCTTTTGTCAGTCGCCGCGCGCAGACGAACGTGAGTCTTTCGAGTGGGCGTAGCCTGGTTATTGCCGGCTTGCTCAAGACCAGCGAGCGAGACTTCACCTCGAAGGTGCCCATCCTCGGAAGCGTTCCGATACTGGGCGCGTTTTTCAGACGCAGCGAGAAAGAAAAATTTGAAACCGAGTTGATCATGGTCGTAAAGCCCGTGCTGCTCGGTTCCGATGGCCAGGATGCCTCGGCGGCCGCCTCTCAAGGAGACGGTGTCTTGGATTTCGTACGTAAAAAAACCGAGGAAGCCAGGCCTCGCTGAGGAATACGGAAACCGGCGATGAAACGGGACAGTATCCGAGCAGTTACCGCCTCTCGAGGGCATGACGATTCGGCCTTGAGGTCGGTGTTGGAGTCCTTACCCGGATTCGACGTAGAGGTATGCGCGAATTCTTACGAGGATCTGCTTGCGCGCGGCGGTCTTGAAGAGGTTCAGGCCGCGTTTGTCTACCTCGACGGAATCGAAGACGAGGGGCTCAAGCTCGTCGGGCGGCTCATGGCCTCGCAGCCGGACCTGGCGGTGTTCGTCGTGTCGGAGAAACCCGGCACAAACCTCGTCGTAAGTTCTATAAGGGCCGGGGCGGTCGACGTGGTGGCCGCCGACGCGGGAACCGCTGACCTTCTCAAGCACATGGTGCGCCTGGTCGAGGTGCGGCGAAAACGTCCGGGCGGAGGTTGTCACAAGCTGGTGACGGTGTTCTCGCCCAGGGGCGGTGTCGGTGTGACGACCCTGGCCATAAATCTCGCGGTTTCGCTCAAGCAGCAGACCGGGGCACGCGTCGCGCTCGTAGACCTCGATCTGCAGAACGGCGAAGTGCCGGCTTTTCTTAATTTCAGGCACCCCTATTCGATCCTCGACCTCGTAGAAAACGTGGACAATCTTGACCCCGTGTTCCTGCAGGCGACGCTTTACCAGCACTCGAGTGGGGTAGCCGTGCTGCCTGCGCCCCCGATGCTGGAGGATTCCGAATCTCTTTCGGGTTCCGACGTCGCCGCGGTGCTCAAGGCGCTCAAGGCCCAGTATGACTACGTGGTGGTTGATACTCCGCCGGTGCTCAACGACGTCGTGCTTCCCGCCCTCGAGGCAGCCGAGCCCTTGTATCTCTTGACGGGAAACACCATCCCCGCCGTCCGGGCGCTGCAGAGGGTGTGTGGAACACTGAAGAGGGTGGGACTGATGCCCGACAACATGAAACTCCTGGTCACCGGTGCAGCTGCGGCAGGCGAGGTGACCGACGATGACATCGCCGACGTGAGCAGGCTGCCGGTGAGCGGCTCTTTGCCCGCCGACCCTGCCGTTGCCGCTAACGCCCTGAGCCGGGGCAGGTCGGTGTTCGCTGCCGATGAGGACAGCAAGCTGGCGGTCGCAATGCACGCTATAGCGGCGCGACTGGCCGGCCCGGCTGCCGTTGTGCAGCCGCCGCAGCGACGAGGATTATTCTCCAGGTTCACGCCTGCAGGGGGTGCCAGCTAGTGGGAATGCTCGATCGCATACAGGACCGCCGGCGGCCGGAAAGCCCCGCGTCCCCAGATAGTAATGGCGCCAGGGTCGGGCAGGTAGAAAAACCCGCCACCGGTGAAGTGACCGGTAAGGTTGCCAGGGCTCTTGCCCAGGCCGCCACGTCAAGGAAGCCGGCTTCGACAGGGCAATCGCCTGACCCGGCTGCGGCCGGTAGCGGTTCGGCCGCGAACGCAGGCCTCAAACTGAAATTGCACACCGACCTCATCGAACGTCTCGATCTCGCGGCAGTGGGTAAGGTAGAGCAGTCGGTCGTCGGTGAAGAGATAAGAGGCATAATCGCCGAGTTGCTCGATGGCTACGGTGTCCCCCTGTCGCGCACCGACCGCCAGCGCGTCATAGACGAAACCGCCAGCGAGGTGCTCGGCTTCGGCCCCCTCGACGAGCTGATCCGTGACCCGACGGTGTCCGACATACTGGTCAACTCGGCCAGCAACGTTTACGTGGAGCGGGCTGGTAAGTTGTCGCTCACGGGGGTTCGTTTCAGGGACAACGAGCACCTAATTCAGATCATCGATCGCATCGTTTCCCAGGTAGGGCGCCGCATCGATAGCTCTTCTCCCATGGTCGACGCGCGCTTGCCCGATGGTTCGCGTGTTAACGCGGTAATACCCCCGGTGGCGCTCGACGGACCGTCACTTTCGATACGTCGTTTTAGCGAAGACCCTTTCAAGATCGACGACCTGGTCTCGTTCGCCTCGATGACAGCCGAGATGGCCGTGTTCCTCGAGGCGGTCGTGTGCTCGCGCTTGAACGTCATCGTTTCGGGAGGCACGGGTTCGGGTAAAACTACGTTGCTCAACTGCCTCTCGTCGTTCATTCCCGAGGACGAGAGGGTGGTTACCATAGAAGACGCGGCCGAGCTGCAGCTGCAGCAGCCCCACGTTGTCAGGCTCGAAACGCGGCCAGCCAATCTCGAGGGCAAGGGCCAGGTGACGGCGAGAGATCTCGTACGCAACACTCTCAGGATGCGCCCCGATCGCATTGTTGTCGGCGAGGTCCGCGGTGGCGAAGCTCTCGACATGCTGCAGGCCATGAACACCGGTCACGATGGGTCGATAACAACGCTGCATGCCAATACGCCGAGGGACTGCCTGACGAGGCTCGAGATGATGATACTCATGGCCGGTGTTGAACTGCCGGTGAAGGCCATGCGGCAACAGGTAAGTTCGGCTGTCGACCTGGTAGTGCAGCAAGCGCGCATGCGCGACGGTAGCCGCAAGATTACGCGCATAACCGAGGTCGTGGGCATGGAAGGCGACGTGGTAACCACGCAGGATATCTTCGGGTACGTTGCTACAGGTCTCGACGACGACGGTAAGGTCGAAGGTTATTTCAACTGCGATGGTATACGCCCGCGTTGCATCGATAAGCTGGAAGCATTCGGCTATTCGTTTGAGCCAGATTTTTTTGCGTCCAGGAAGATGTCGTGCAACCCGTCCTCATAGCTTTCGGGCTTTCATTGTCGGTAGCCTTGATGTCGGCCGGCATTATAGTGCGCTTGCGACGCGCGACGCAGCGGGAGGCAGTACTCGACAGGTTGCGGGCCGACCCGGTGCTCTCGCTTAACGAAGACAGTTGTCGCAGTATTCTTCGCGACGCGCGATTGAGCGAAGTAAGTTTTATCAACGAACTCCTCGAACGAATTTCGCTCGTGCGGGTGCTTGAACGCTGGCTGGTGCAGGCTCGATGGAAGGTGCGGGCCGACGACGTGCTCCTGCGAGGCGTGCTCGTGGGGCTCGCAGGCGTGGTCTCGATGCAGTTGATCGTTGGCTCCACGCTGCTTGGTGTCGGGGTGGGCGCGGTCCTGGCCGTCTCGCCGGTGATGATACTTCTCACGCAGCGAAAACGCCGCTTTACGGCTTTCGACAGGCAGCTTCCCGACGCGCTGACGATGATGAAAAACTCGCTTCAGGCGGGCTACACGCTGAACAAGGCGATGCAGGTGATCGCCGAGGAAATGGAAGCCCCGGTGGGCGAGGAGTTCAGCGACACGGTCGAGGAAATGCGCCTCGGGTTACCCCTGGCCCAGGCCATGAACAACCTCCGTCGCAGGGTCGAGAACAACAACCTTGATATTTTTATAACCGCGGTGCTCATTCAGTTCGAGGTGGGCGGCAGCCTCACCGAGTTGCTCGAAAACGTGAGCGAGACGATACGAGAGCGTTTTCGGATGGAGGGCGAGGTAAAATCGCTCACCGCCGAGGGCCGCATATCGGGCATCGTGGTAGGCGTGTTGCCAATCGCCCTGGTGGCCATCATCAGCGTGATGCAGCCCGACTACCTGGAGCCCTTGCTCGCTACCGAAACCGGCCACAAGCTGCTCGGGATCGCGGCGGTGCTCGAGACCCTGGGTTTTTTAGCCATAAGGAAGGTCAGTCGTGTCAACTTCTGAAGCCAGCGCATGACCCCGTTGTTGATATCCCTGGGCGCGTCGCTTGGCGGCGGCTTGTTTTTTTTCGGTGTGGTGTTGGCTCTACGCAGCAGGCGAGACATGCAACGCAGGCTCGCGGTGGCACTGCCGGCCGAAGGAGCCTCCGTGGTAGATGACGAAGAGCAGCAGAGCTTCCTTTCGCGCTTGCTCTCGGACGTGGGTGCGTGGGTGGCAGACACCTTCGGCGCCTCGGCAGACGCTGGTGCCACCACGAAAGACAACAGTGACAGCGAGCAATTGCTTTCTGCGGCGGGCTGGCGCGGTCCTCGAGCGGTGGCCCTCTACGCCGGCGCGAGAATGGGCCTGGCCCTGTCGCTGGCGTTCATTGCCGTTATGGGGGCGCTTGTAAGCGGTAGCGAGCTCAGCCAGGCCAGCCAGTACGGCGCCTGCGGCGGCTTTCTCGGTTACTTCATCCCGCGCTTCGTGGTCGGCTCTCGTGCGAACAAGCGCAGGCTGTTCATCACCCGGACCTTACCCGACGTGGTCGATATGTTCGTGCTCTGTGTCGAGGCGGGGCTGGGCCTGAACGCGGCCATGAAGCGGGTGGGCGACGAGCGCTCCCGCTATCCCGATGATGTCATGGGCCGTGAGCTTTCGCTGATGAACTACCAGCTGGCCTCGGGGCGCACCCGCGAAGACGCTTTTCTCGAGCTGGGCAGGCGTAACGACGCTGACGACCTGAAGGCCTTTTCTTCTTTCATGGTCCAGAGCGACAAGCTGGGCACCAACATAGCCGACGCGCTGCGGGTTTTTGCCAACGAGTCGCGGTCGCGGCGCAAGCAGATGGCCCAGGAAGCCGCCAACAAAGCGGCGGTAAAACTGCTGTTTCCCCTGGTGCTGTTTATCTTTCCGACGATGTTTCTCGTCATTCTCGGTCCGGCCATCATGAAGCTCCAAGCCGCCATGCCCTAGGCTCGAACGCCCTGGCCGGGGGTTAACGAGACAGCGCCGATGGTGTAAGTATCGCTCTTGCGAGACGAAGGCACTTTTAAGCTCGAGACCGACTTCCGCCTGCAGGGTGATCAGCCCGCCGCCGTCCGCGAGCTCGTGGCGGGAATAGAGCAGGGCTCGGAGCACCAGGTGCTGCTGGGGGTCACCGGTTCGGGCAAGACCTTTACCATGGCCAACGTCATTGAGCGTCTGAACAGGCCCGCCCTCGTGCTCGCACCCAACAAGACCCTGGCCGCCCAGCTCTACAGCGAGTTCAAGCAACTCTTTCCCTCCAACGCTGTTCGATACTTCGTTTCGTACTACGACTACTACCAACCCGAGGCCTACGTACCGAGCACTGATACCTACATCGAGAAAGATTCGTCGATCAACGACGAGATAGACAAGATGCGACACTCGGCTACCCGCGCGCTGCTGGAGCGTCGCGACGTAATCATCGTGGCCTCGGTGTCGTGCATATACGGTCTCGGCACGCCCGAAGACTACTTCAAGATGTTGCTGTTTCTCGAGGAAGGGCAGCCCGCCAATCGTGACGAGGTCATGCGCAAGCTGGTCGCCATTAACTACCAGCGCGATGACGTCGACTTCCACCGTGGCACCTTCAGGGTCAGGGGCGATCTCGTCGAAATATTCCCCGTCTACGAAGACGCCCGCGCCCTGCGCGTAGAGTTTTTTGACGACGAAGTAGAATCGATAAAGGAAATCGACCCGCTGCGAGGTACGGTCAACCGTAAGCTGGAACGGTTGGTGCTCTACCCGGCCAGTCATTACGTGACCACCGCGGAAAACATGCAGGTCGCGATCGAACGCATCCGCAACGAGCTGGGCCTGCGCGGCACCGAGCTGCGCGCTGAAGACAAGGCGCTGGAGGCCCAGCGGCTGGAGCAGCGGACCCTCTACGACATCGAAATGCTTGAAGAGATGGGCGTGTGCACCGGTATCGAGAACTACTCGAGGCACCTGGCCGGACGGGATGCCGGGGAGACCCCGGCCACGCTGTTGCACTATTTTCCCGACGATTTCGTGGCCTTCCTCGACGAGAGTCACATCAGTGTTTCGCAGGTAGGCGGCATGTACCGTGCCGACAGGTCGCGAAAAAACACCCTGGTTGATTTTGGTTTCAGGTTGCCGTCGGCGCTGGACAACCGGCCGCTTACTTTCGAAGAATTCGGGGGTGTGATGGGCCCTATAGTCTACGTGTCGGCCACGCCCGGTGACTACGAGCTCGAGAAGTCGGCTGGTGTTGTGGTCCAACAGCTTGTTCGTCCTACCGGGTTGGTGGATCCCGAGGTCGAGGTGAGGGGAGCCGGTAACCAGGTAGACGACCTGCTCGACGAAGTTCGCTTGCGCGTCGAATGCGACCAGAGGGTGCTCGTCACGACCCTGACCAAGAAGATGGCCGAGGACCTGAGCGAGTACTACGATGAGCTCGGCATCAAGGTGCGCTACCTTCACTCGGACGTGGTCACCCTGGAGAGGGTGGAGATCCTGCGTGACCTTAGGCGCGGCGTGTTCGACGTGCTGGTGGGCATCAACCTGCTCAGGGAGGGGCTGGATCTTCCCGAGGTATCGTTGGTGGCGATACTCGACGCCGACAAGGAAGGGTTTCTTCGCTCTGCGAGGTCTTTGATACAGACCATGGGCAGGGCCGCGCGCCATATAGACGGGAAGGTTATCATGTACGCCGACAGGATAACCGGCGCCATGGAGCAGGCGATGGACGAGACCGCCCGTCGCCGCGAGATGCAGGAGGCATACAACGTGGAGCACGGCATCGAACCCCGGGGCATTTCGCGGGGCGTGGACGATCCGATGGTGCGCATGGGTGCGGCCGACTACGGTCCGATACCCGAGGTAGCCGAGACGGCGGCTGATTATGGCGACGGCGGACTTCGCGCCGAGATCGAAAACCTGAGGCGGCGTATGAAAGAAGCGGCCGCCGGAATGGATTTCGAAAAAGCGGCTGAGCTCAGGGACAAGGCCAACCGTCTTGAGCAGCAGGAGCTCGGGCTCGGTGGCTGACGGCCCACCCGCCGAGGACAAAAAAGCCCCTACCACCCGGGAGAGGCTGGTGGCAAAGGTCGCCACGCTTCCCACTGGCCCGGGCGTCTACCTGTTCAAGGACAGCAAGGCCAAGGTGCTATACGTCGGCAAGGCGCGCAGCCTTCGCCAACGCCTGCGCAGCTACCTCGCCGAGGGCGGCGACGGGCGTTACCAGTTGCGTTTCCTGATGCAGAAGGTCGCCGACCTCGAGACCCTCGTGACCGAGGGCGAAGCCGAGGCCCTGTTGCTGGAGGCCAACCTCATCCAGCAGTACAAGCCGCGGTACAACATACGCCTGAAGGACGACAAGAGTTACCTGTCGGTCAAGGTCACGAGCAAGGACGAGTGGCCGCGGCTGTTTCCGACGCGGCGTATCGAGCGCGACGGCAGCACCTACCTCGGTCCTTACCCGTCGGCGTCGGGCGTACACGAAATCCTGTCTACCATACGCAGGGTGTTTCCGCTGCGTACCTGCTCGGATACCGTGTTTCGTAATCGCTCGCGTCCTTGCCTCGAGTACCAGATCAAGCGTTGCCTGGCCCCCTGCGTGTACGAGGTGGACAAGAAAGCCTACGCTCTTCATCTCGACGGGGCGGTGAAGCTCCTGGAGGGCAAGACCGACGGACTGTTGCGCGATATCGAACGGCGCATGGCCGAGGCCGCCGCCGCCGAGGAGTACGAAGAAGCGGCGAGGCTGCGCAACCGGGCCGCCGCGATCAAGACCGTGGCCGACAAGCAGAAGGTGGTGGTGCACGGCGGTGGCGACCGCGACGTTTTTGGCCTGGCGCGGGAAGGCGGATTCGTCCAGGCCCAGGTGTTGCTGGTGAGGTCGGGACGGCTGTCGGCTCACCTGTCTTACCAGTTTGACGATCACGATTTTCCCGACGAGGAAGTCCTCGATTCACTGCTTGGACGCTTCTACGAGGGCGACCGCTATGTTCCCACGGAGGTGCTGCTGCCCCTGGACGTCGAGGGGCGCGACACCTTGGCCACCGTTCTTTCGTCACGCCTGGGCAGGAAGGTGTCGGTGCTGGTACCGTTACGGGGCGAAAAGAAGCGCCTGGTCGAGATGGCCGTGCGCAACGCGGTGCACGCGCTGTCTGAACGCAGCGACGAAGCCCTGCGCCGCGAGAAGATGCTCAAGGAATTGCGCGACAGGTTGGGGCTGTCGAGTATCCCCAAGCGGGTGGAGTGCTTCGATATCTCGCACGTCTCGGGCGAAGACGTTGTTGCCTCCATGGTGGCTTTTGATGAAGGCTTGCCCGACAAGTCGGGTTACCGCCATTACCGTCTCAAGGAAGTGCAGCGTAACGATGATTATGCGGCTATGAAAGAGGTGCTGCACCGCCGCCTGGTGCGCGGGGTCAGCGAGGGCGGCCTGCCCGACCTCTTGCTGGTGGACGGCGGCAGGGGGCAGCTGTCGATGGCGGTGGAGGTGCTGCGCGAGCTCGGGGTGGAGGGGGTTGAGCTGGCGGCGTTGGCCAAGGACAAGGTCACCAGTGACGCTCACTCCGAAAAAATCGAGCACAGTGAGGAGCGCGTGTTCAGGCCCGGGCGCTCCAACCCGATAAAGCTCAGGCGTAACTCCAACGCCTTGTTCCTGCTGCAGCGCTTGCGCGACGAAGCTCACCGCTTTGCGATCACCTACCACCGCAAGCTTCGTTCGAAGCGCCGCTTGCGATCCGAACTTGACGACATCGCCGGCATTGGCCCGTCGAGGCGAAAGGCGCTGCTGAGGCATTTCGGTAGCGTAAAGCGCTTGCGCGAGGCCGACGTCGAAGAGATCGCCTCGCTGCCTGGTTTCGGCGGTGAGTTGGCGGCCATGATCAAGGCGGCCTTACAGGCTGGCCCCTCGCGCGTCGACCGCTAGCCGACCTGGCAGGCCGTCATTACAGCCCCGGCATTACCGGCCGGGTATAGCTTTGCCTTCAGCCCTTGAAAGCCGGCCGGCAGTTGCGCTAATGGATAACGGTGGCGGTGTACCTGGCGGCTTTGGCGGCTTTTTCGGCGGCGTGGTGCTGCGCCGCGGGCCTGCCGGTACTGCCCGGGCAATGGTTCGAACGCCTCCTCCCCGCGCTGATTTGCGCCGCGTGGGCGGGCTGCTCAGTGGCGCGGGGCCTTGTCGGTAAAAGAACCCTGCTCGCGGTCGTGTTGCTGGCACTGTTGGTGGGCTGGAGAGCGTTGCCACCGGTGGAACCCCCGCCGGATGGTCACGTCACTGGTTTGCTCAAGGGAAGTTCCCGCAGCACCGGGGCACTGGCCTTCGAGGCCGACGTGGTTTCGGTCATCGGCAACGCTTCGGGTGGAAGCCGGCTGCTGCTCGACGGGGTAGAGACCGCCGACAGCGGACGGCTGGACGGTCGCATGGTTCTCTACCTGCGCCACGGCGGTGAGGGCTCACTGGCGGGAAAACGCATCGCCTTGTCATCCACTCTCAGGAGGATAAGCGACTTCGGTAACCCAGGGGAAAGCAGCTGGCGCGACTGGAATGGCAGGCGGGGCGTTTTTGTAAGCGCCTGGTGCTGGAGCGCCAAGGGCCTGGCGGACCTGGGTCCGACGCCCGGTTTCGACGCTGCCCTCGCGCGCGCGCGGGCCGAGCTGGCCGCCGACATCAGGCATGGGCGCGGGCCCGGTGCGGGCCTGGTGGCGGCGTTGATCACCGGTCATCGCGATGGAATAAGCCCGGACGACCTCGCGGCCATCCGAGACTCGGGGCTGGGCCACCTGCTGGCCATCTCGGGATTGCACATAGGCCTGGTCGCCGCCACGGTATACGCACTGCTGCACGGGTTGTTGCTGGCACTGCCGCGGTTGCCGGTACTGTACGATGTCAGGCGTCCAGCGTTGTTCGCGGCGCTGGCTACGGCGGTTGCTTACGGACTCATGGCCGGCGGGCGGGTGCCGGTGCTGCGGGCGGTGATAATGCTCGCGCTGCCATCGCTGTTGTTGTGGGCGGGGCGGCGGACCGCAGCCGGTCACGGCCTGGCGCTGGCCTGCGTGTCGTTGCTCTTGTGGCGCGGCGGAATGGCGGACGAGGCTGGTTTTCAACTTTCGTTCGCCGCCGTCTGCGGGCTGATGCTGCTGGGCTGGGCGCGCCGGCTGCCAGAGGGGCACACGCGTGGCTGGACCCGTCGGACCGTTGACTACCTGGCTGTCTGCCTCGTTGCCTGGTACTGCACCGCGCCGCTGGCCGCCCAGCACTTCGGCAGGCTCAGCCTGGTGGCGCCGCTGGTGAACCTGCCGGCCCTGCCGCTGGTTGCCGTCACGGTGACATTGGCGCTGGCGTCAGCGTTTTGTTGGTTCTTCCTGCCGCTGTTGTTTTCCCCGCTGCTGGGCCTGGCCGAATTTTTTGCCGAGCTGTTATTCGGTCTTGCTCGCCTGGGCGCGGGCATTCCGGGAGCGGGGCTGAACGTTGTTGCGCCGGGCTGGCCACTGCTGATGCTGTTGCTCGCAGGTCCACCGCTTCTGCTGTTCTCAAAACGCCGTCGACTGACGGCCGGTCTCTTGCTTGTCGCAGTCACTGCTTGCCTGTCGCTGGCCTGGCAGCAGCGCTGGACGCAGGACAGCCTCGAAATCGTATTTGCCTCGGTGGGGCAGGGAGACTCCACGCTGCTCAGGCTTCCCGGCGGCAGGGTGCTGCTCGTGGACGGTGGCCCGCCCGGTCGCGGAAACCTGGTGCTGAGCCCGCTGCTCAGGCGCATGCAGATAGGACGCGTAGACACGATGCTGGCCACGCACGTGCAGAGCGACCACTGGGGAGGTTTCGAGGATCTGCTCGAGCGTGTCGAAGCGGGCCGATTCGTGTGGCCCGGGGGCCGCTGCGAGAGTTCTTCCTTCGGCCGTTTCCTCGAGCGCCTGGATCGAGCGGGCGTGCCCGTGGTCACAAGGCATGGCAAGGCGCGTCTCTCGCTCGCAGGCGGGGGCGGTGCAGGTCGCTTGCGCCTGCGGATTCTCAATCCGCCCGACGGCAGCGGCGAGTGCGCGTCCAATGACCGGTCGCTGGTCCTGCTGCTGGCCTGGAGGGGGCGCCGCGTGTTGCTTACCGGTGACATTGAATCCAGGGCTGAAAGCCTCGTGCTGCAGGGCCTTGAGCGAGGTCGCCGCCTGGATGTGATCAAGGTGCCCCATCACGGCAGCTCGAGTTCTTCGACGGCCGGCCTGGTCAACAGGGCCTGCCCGGCGCTGGCGGTGGCATCGGCTGGGCACGACAATCGCTGGGGCTTTCCGCGTCCCGAGGTGGTGGCACGTTGGCAGCGCGCGGGCTGTAACTTCCTGTCAACATCGCAACAGGGCGCAGTCCGTGTGCTGCTGGAGCGCAGGCCGGGCAGGCGGCGCGCGGCGATGACTGTTTATAACGACAACGGGCGCGTTGACTATTCGGGGGGTCGACCCGATAAAGGGCCGCGCCGGGCCGGACACGACGGGCCTCGAGGGCGTCGATGAAACTGGCAGCAGTCAAGGGATTTCGCGACATTCAGGCTGGCGAAGTGCTGGCCCGACGAGCTGTGCTCGAAGCAAGCTGCGAGGTTCTCGAAAACTACGGCTTCGAGGAACTGGAACTACCACTGCTCGAAAAGGTCGAGCTCTTCAAGCGGACCGTGGGCGACACTTCCGATATCGTCGAAAAAGAAATGTATACCTTCGAGGATCGAGACGGCTCCACGCTGGCGCTGCGACCCGAGGGGACCGCTTCGCTGGTGCGGGCCTACCTGGCCGCCGGCATGGCTCGCTCGCAGCCCGAGGGCCGGTTCTACTACCAGGGGGCCATGTTCAGGAGGGAACGCCCTCAGAAGGGGCGCTTTCGTCAGTTCAGCCAGATCGGAGCCGAGATGCTTGGTCGCAGCGACCCGGCTGCCGACGCCGAGGCCGTGACGCTCGTGGCCGACATCTGCGAAGCCGTCGGCTTGAGGGAGTACCGTGTCGAGCTCAACAGCCTGGGCGACGACGCTTGCCGCCCCGCTTACAGGAAAGCACTCGAGGCCTGGGGCCAGGAGCGAATAGATTCGCTGTGCGAGGACTGTCGCTCGCGCCTGCAACGTAATCCGCTGCGCCTGCTCGACTGCAAGGTCGAGGCTTGCAGGGAGGCGATGCAGGGAGCGCCGATGATGGTAGATTCGCTGTGCGACGACTGTGAGAGTCACCACGGCAGGGTCAATGAGCTCCTCACCGAGTCGGGGGTCGAGGTCACCGCCAACCCCCGCATGGTACGCGGCCTGGACTACTATTGTCGCACCGCATTCGAAGTGACTGCAGCTGGCCTGGGTTCGCAGGACGCCGTGGGCGGGGGCGGTCGCTACGATGGCCTGGCCGCCTTGCTGGGCGGGCCCGATATCGCCGGTGTCGGCTTTGCTTTCGGGCTGGAGCGCATGGTGCTGGCGGCGGCAGGCCAGGAGCCCAGCGCGCCGCCTGTCGATATAGTGGTTGCCCCGCTCGAAGAGCGTGCGCTGGGCGTGGTGCTGGGCCTGGCCCGACGCTTGAGGCGGGCCGGCAAGCGCGTGGAAGTTGAAAGTCCTTCGCGCAGTCTCAAGGCCCAGATGAAGCGGGCCGACCGTTCGGGGGCAGCTTGCGTGTTGCTCGTCGGCGAGGCTGAACTGGAAGCCGGCAAGGCTACGCTGCGCGACATGGTCAACAAGGCCGATCACGCGCAGCTTATCGAGCTCGATGGCGACGCAGAACAATTGATCAAGTGCATAGGGGAGGCGGTAAAAGGTGGAGCGTAGTTGTTATTGCAACGAACCGCGCGCGGGACAGGCAGGCGAAACCCTGCTTGTCGCGGGCTGGGTTCATTCGAGGCGGGATCACGGGGGAATAATCTTCGTAGACCTGCGCGATCATACGGGCTTGTTGCAGGTGGTGTTTGATCCCCAGGAAAACGCGACCGCGCACGAGCTGGCCGGTCAACTGCGTGGGGAGTTCGTTGTCGCTGTCGAAGGTCGCCTGCGCGAGCGCAGCGAGGATACAGTGAACCCCGACCTGCCGACCGGTTCGGTCGAAATCATGGTCGACAGGCTCGAGATACTCAACAGCGCCAAGCCCAGTCCTTTTCCCATCGAGGACGACGCTCGCATTACTGAGAACGTGAGGTTGAGCTACCGTTACCTCGACCTGCGCCGCCCCGTCATGCAGCGCAACCTGCGCTTGAGGCACGAAGTCGTCTCGATAACGCGGCGCTGGTTTGACGAATCGGGGTTCATCGAGGTGGAGACCCCGATGCTCACACGCAGCACTCCCGAGGGCGCGCGCGATTACCTGGTGCCCAGTCGTGTGTATCCGGGCAGCTTTTTTGCCCTGCCGCAGTCGCCGCAGTTGTTCAAGCAGCTTCTCATGGTCTCGGGCGTGGACCGCTACTACCAGGTGGCCCGCTGCTTTCGCGATGAAGACCTCAGGGCCGACCGGCAGCCCGAGTTCACGCAGATTGATATAGAGATGGCTTTTGCCGATTCCGACCAGGTGATGGCCGGTGTCGAGGGGCTGTTGAAGAAATTGTTCACCGAGCTGGCGGGGCAGACCTTCGACTCACCGTTTCCGCGCTTGACCTGGCACGACTCGATGGACCGCTACGGTAGCGACCACCCCGATACTCGTTTCGGGATGGAGCTGGTCGATCTCAGCGAGGTCTTCGCGCAGAGCGAGTTCAAGGTGTTTCGTTCGGTGGTGGAGGGTGGCGGCGTGGTGAAGGCGATTGTCGTGCGCGGTGGAGCCGACATGTCGCGCAAGGAACTCGACAAACTCGGCGAGGTCGCAAAAACCCACGGCGCGGGTGGCTTGGCCTGGATAAAAGTCACCAATGACGGGTGGCAATCACCGGTGGTGAAGTTCTTCTCGGACGCAGAGAAAGAGGCGCTCTCCGAGCGTTGCCAACCGGCCGACGGAGACCTGGTTCTTTTTGGTGCCGACAGCTACCGGGTGGTCTGCGACGTGCTCGGCAACCTGCGTTGTCACGTGGCTGAGCTCAGGGGGCTCGCTGATCCCGAGCGCTTTGATTTTCTCTGGGTGGTCGACTTCCCGCTGGTGGAATACGATGAAGGGGGCAAGCGTTGGCAGGCGCTGCACCACCCCTTTACGGCGCCGCGGCCTGACCACGTGGAAAAGCTGGATGAGTCCCCGGGCTCGGTGCTGGCAGACGCCTACGACGTGGTTCTCAACGGGGTCGAGCTGGGTGGTGGCTCGGTTCGTATTCACAGCCCCGAACTCCAGCAGCAGGTGCTGGGCGTGCTCGGCATCGACAAGGAAGAAGCGGGGGAGAAGTTCGGTTTTCTGCTCGAGGCGCTTTCTTTCGGCGCGCCACCCCACGCCGGACTCGCCCTGGGGCTGGACAGGCTGGTGGGCATGCTCACCGGTTGCGACTCTATTCGCGATGTCATCGCGTTTCCGAAAACCCAGCGCGCGGCCTGCCCGCTGACCGACGCGCCGTCGCCTGTTGACCTTGCCCAGCTGCGAGGGCTGGGCTTGAGGAAAGACGCGTGAGACTACGCGCGGGAATGGCGTTTATGGTCCTGGCCCTGGCATCAGCCACGGTCCTGGTTGGCTGCTCGGGCAAGGAAGAACTCTCCATGGACCAGGTCGACGGCCGCGGGGGCGTGGTCACCATAGCCGTGCTGCCGGCAGCCTGGACCGACGGCAAAACCAGTAACTCCTGCGAGCTCTGCCCGGACGCCGTGGTGCTCAAGTCGGTAGCTGGTGCCGACGCGGAGCTGGTTACCGCTTTTTTCTACGAGGCCCTGGCCCGCCATCCTGGCTACCGCGCCCTGGACCGGGACTCCGTCTCGGCCCGCAAGGGTGAGAGCAAGCAACAGTTGGTTAAACGCCTCGCGGCCCGTGGCGAGGTCGATGCCTTTCTCGTCCCGGCCCTGGCCGAAACCGTGCCGCGCGTGGGAACGGCGAGGACGGCTACCGTTTCGGGAGAGGCCACGGTGTACGCGGCCTTACTTGGCGCCGATGGGCTCGAGCGCAGGTGGAGCGGCAGCGAGTACGGTGGCCAGGAAATGCCGGGGATGTTTGGCCGGATTTCGATGATAGCCACGGGAAAAGAACACCGATTCAACAGCGCCATGGAGCAGGCCGACCTTCATGTTATTGAGTTGGTGGCCCGCATGGTGAAGGCCGCGGGGCGCTGACGTGAGCGGTGGCGGTGCGACAGCGGGCGGCGCTTCCGACGGAGAAGCCGCGGGCGCGAAGCTTATAGATGGCAAGGCCGAGGCGGCGGCAGTCAGGGCCGAGGTGGCAGCCGACGTCGAGAGTCGGGTGGCTGCCGGCGCAAGAAAACCGGGGCTGGCCACGATACTGGTCGGCGACGATCCCGCGTCGGCGGTTTACGTGGCGCGTAAGATTCGCGAGGCCGGTGAGGTGGGCATGAATTCTGAACACCGCGCGCTGCCCGCGGGCGTGAGCATGCAAGAGCTGCTGGCCGTCATCGAAGACTGCAATCGCGACGAGGGCATCGATGGCATCATCGTCCAGCTTCCGCTGCCGGCCCAACTCGACGAAGACGCGGCCGTGGCAGCCGTGGACCCGACCAAGGACGTGGATGGTCTGCACCCAGTAAACCAGGGCGCTTTGTTTACCGGCCGGCCCGGCCCACGGCCTTGCACGCCGGTGAGCTGCCTGCACCTCATGGATACCACGGGCGTTGATCTCGCCGGCCTGCACGCGGTCGTCGTCGGTCGCTCGGCACTGGTGGGCAAGCCGGTGTCAATGCTGCTGCTCGAGCGCCACGCCACGGTGGTGCTGTGTCATTCGCGCACCGCCGACCTGCAACGGCAGGTAGAAAGCGCCGATGTACTGGTGGTGGCCATAGGCAGCCCCCGTGTCATTCCCGGCGAGTGGGTAAAGCCCGGCTCGGTCGTGATCGATGTGGGGATCAACCGCGTAGACGGCTGCCTCGTGGGCGATATCGATTTTGACGTAGCCAGGCAGCGAGCTGCCCACATAACCCCTGTTCCGGGCGGTGTCGGCCCGATGACGGTGGCGGTACTGCTGCGCAACACGCGTGACGCGTGGCGTGCTTCGCTCGCGGCAGAGAGCGCAGCGTGAGTGACAGCGCTGCGCGTACGCCGCTATACGCGACTCACCTGGACGCCAACGCCCGCATGGTCGAATTCTCGGGCTGGAGCATGCCGCTCCAGTACAGCTCGATTGTAAAAGAACACAAAGCCGTCAGGACTGCGGGCGGCGTGTTCGATGCCAGCCACATGGGCGAAGTCGAACTGCGGGGTCCGGCTGCGATCGATGCCTGTGAGCAGCTGTTTACCAGTGAGCTGAGAAAACTCCCGGTAGGCAGGGCGAAGTACGGGCTTATGTGTGAGCCCTCGGGTGGCGTCATGGACGATGTCATCGTCTATCGTGTCGAGGATCAACGCTACATGGTGTGTCTCAACGCCGGTAACGTGGAGGGGGACCTGGCCTGGATAAACGAGCAGGCTGGCTCTCTCTGCGAGGTCGAGGACCGGAGCGCCGACACGGCTTTGATCGCGCTGCAGGGACCGGCGGCTGCGACCGTACTGGGCGAGCTTGTCGAGGGCGCCGCGGATCTGCCGCGCTTCGCCTGTCGCGAGATCCTACTGGAGGGCGAAACGGCGCTGATGGCGAGAACCGGCTACACGGGCGAGGACGGTTTTGAGTTGTTCCTGCCCTCGGCCCGGGCCGAGGGCGTGTGGAGCGCCCTTGCTGCCGCGGGCCGACCGCTGGGGGTAGTACCTGCCGGCCTCGGGGCCAGGGATACCCTGAGGCTCGAAGCCGGCCTGCCACTTTACGGCCACGAACTGGACCTCGACATAAGCCCTCTCGAGGCGGGCCTTGGAAGATTTGTCAGGGATGATATCGCAACGGCCATCGGGGGAGAGGCGCTGGCCGCCGAGCGCGAGCGCGGCCCCGCGCGCTGCCTGCTGGGCCTGCTGCCCGACGGCGCCATAGCTCGGCAGGGTCACGACATCCTCGCCGGGGACAGGGTGGTCGGCCGGGTCACGAGCGGAACGCATTCGCCCAGCCTGGGCCGGCCCGTGGCGATGGCACTGGTCGACGCCAAGGCGGCAACAGCCGGGCTCAGCGTCGACGTCAGGGGGCGTATCAAGCCCGCCGATGTGACGGTTCTGCCTTTTTATGTTAGGCAGCGCTGAGTCGCGGGTGTTTTCTATGAAGCACAAACGGTTGAATCGAGGGCAAGGGAAGAGGAGAGGACATGGAGTTTCCTGATGACGTTCATTACACGGCGGAGCACGAGTGGCTGCGACTGGAAGACGACGGCCTGGTCGTGGTAGGCATCACCGATTACGCACAGGACCAGCTGGGCGACATTGTCTTTGTCCAGATGCCTGATGTGTCCGATAAGGAGCTTTCCAAGGACGAGCAGCTCGCCGAGATCGAGTCGGTAAAGACCGTGTCTGAGGTCTACGCGCCTATCAGCGGCAAGGTGGTCAAGGTGAACAAAGATCTGGTGGACGGCCCCGAGGTGATCAACGAAGACCCCTACGGTTATGGCTGGCTGGTGCACATGGAGCCGAGCGGCGACGACCCTACCGCGGGCCTGATGTCGGCCGACGAATACAGGGCCCTGGTCAGCGAGGGAGACTGACGGTTGCGCTACCTGCCGCATACACCGACCGA
The DNA here is from genome assembly GCA_963579235.1 of uncultured Binatia bacterium (SeqCode). GTDB lineage: Bacteria > Desulfobacterota > Binatia > UBA1149 > UBA1149 > UBA1149. The sequence continues at coordinate 1,067 of CAUZFM010000014.1, read as the reverse complement.
CGTCAGCCACATGCTGGCCACTGTGGGGGTGGAATCCGTAGACGAGTTGCTCGAACAGGTGCCAGCGAATCTTCGCGCGCAACAGGCCCTCGGACTGCCCGATGGCTGCCCTGAAGCCGAGATCCTGGAGCGGGCCGGCGAGTTGGCCGCGAGCAACAGCATACTGCCTTCCTTCCAGGGGGCAGGCTGCTACCAGCGGCACGTGCCCTCGGTGGTTTCTGCTGTTTTATCCCGCGCCGAGTTTGCGACCGCCTACACCCCCTACCAGCCCGAGGTCAGCCAGGGCACGCTGCAAGCCTGTTTCGAGTTCCAGACTTACGTGGCGCTCTTGTGCGGACTCGACGTGGCCAACGCCAGTCTCTACGACGGGGCTTCGGCCCTGGCCGAGGCTGTGCTGCTCTCGCTCAGGGTCGGCCGTGGCCGCCGCCGCGTGCTCATGTCTGCCGGTGTTCACCCCGCCTACCGCGCCGTGACCGAGACCTACCTGCGTGGCTCGGGTGACGCCGAAGTAGAGCTGATCGGGTTGGATGAAAACGGGCGCACCGATGCCGAGCTACTTGAGAAAGCGCTGGGCGATGACGTGGCTGCCATCTGCACGGGCTACCCCAATTTTTACGGCGTAATCGACGACCTCGCGACGGCTTCACGGCTGGCGCGGCGTTGCGGTGCCTTGTCCTTGAGCGCCACCAGCGAGCCCCTGGCCCTGGGCCTGCTGAGGTCGCCCGGCGAACTCGGGGCCGACGTGGCCGTGGCCGAGGGGCAGGGGCTGGGCTTGCCGATCTCTTACGGCGGACCCGGGGTAGGCCTGTTTGCCGCCAGGCAGCAATACCTGCGCCAGGTTCCCGGCCGCCTCGTGGGAGAGACCCGCGACAGCAACGGCAGGAGGGGCTACGTTCTCACCCTGGCTACCCGCGAGCAGCACATACGCAGGGAACGCGCGACGTCCAACATCTGCACTAACCAGGGTTTGGCTGCGCTGGCGGTCACCACCTTCCTGGGCGTGGCGGGACGCAAAGGACTCAGAAAACTGGCGGCTCTCAACACCGCGCGGGCCCACCAGTTGGCCG
>CAUZFM010000013.1:0-36754 GCA_963579235.1 uncultured Binatia bacterium (SeqCode) | reverse complement strand
GTCACCGTCACTGCAGGACGCGGTGTTGGTGGACGTCCCGCAACCGTTGGTCGAATCGCAGCTGTCGTCAGTGCAAACGTCACCGTCGTCGCAGACCCGGGGTGCGCCTCCAACACATTCACCGCCCGAACACGTGTCGCCAGCGGTGCAGGCATCGCCATCGTCACAGGCCACGCCGTTGTTGGAAAAGGAACATCCACTTGCAGGTTCGCAACTATCGTCGGTGCACAAGTTATCATCAAAGCAGACAGGCGGAAGGCCACCTACGCAGGCCCCGTCGCTGCAGCTGTCGCCCGTGGTACAAGCGTTGCCGTCATCGCAAGCCCCCAAAACGTTAACCCTGAAACAACCGGAACCCAGGTCACAACTGTCGTTGGTGCAGGCATTGCTATCGTCGCAATCAAGCGGCGCGCCCCCAACACAGGTACCAGCGCTGCAGGTGTCGGCGGTAGTGCAGGCATTGCCATCGTCACAAGCCAGGGAATTGTTCGAATAGGAGCAGCCCGTCCCGGGATCACAGCTGTCATTGGTACAGCCATTGTTATCATCACAAACGCTCGCGGGACCACCCAGGCATTCCCCTGCCTGGCAGGTATCCGCAGTGCTACAGAAATCGGCGTCGTCACAGCCACGCGTGTTATCTGCATAAACACAACCGCTTGCTGTCTCACAGGAATCCTCAGTACAGACGTTATTGTCATTGCAGTCCCTGGCCGCACCCGAGACACAGCCCCCCGCCGAGCACTGGTCTGCCACCGTGCACGCATCGCCATCCTCACAACCGGCCGTGTTGTTGTCGGCCACGCAGCCACTGCCAGCATCACAGGAGTTGTCGGTACAACCGTTGCCGTCGTCGCAGTCCAGCGCCGATCCGGGCACGCAGGCTCCTTCACCGCAGACGTCGTTCTCGGTGCAAGCGTTGGAATCATCGCAGGGCACCGTGTTGTTGTCGGCCACGCAGCCACTGCCAGTATCGCAGGAGTTGTCGGTACAACCGTTGCCGTCGTCGCAATCCAGCGCCGATCCGGGCACGCAGGCTCCTCCACCGCAGACGTCGTTCTCCGTGCAAGCGTTGGAATCATCGCAGGGCACCGTGTTGTTGTCGGCCACGCAGCCACTGCCCGGATCACAGCTGTCATCGGTACAACCGTTATCATCATCACAGTTCAGCGGCGGGCCGCCAAAACAAACTCCGCCACTGCAGGTGTCTGCCGTCGTACACGGGTTGCCATCGTCGCAAGCTGCCGAGTTGTTGACGGCCACGCAGCCCGTCCCCGGATCACAGTTGTCATCGGTACAGCCATTGTTGTCGTCGCAGGGCACTTGGTTGGCTACGTTTACGCAGCCGCTGGCCGGATCACAGGAATCCTCCGTGCATGCGTTGTTGTCACCACAAAGCAACGGCACGCCACTCACGCAGACACCCGCACTACAGGTATCACCGGTAGTACAGGCGTTGCCGTCGTTGCAGGCGGCTGTGTTGTTGGCAGCGAAGCAACCCGTCAACGAATCACAACTCTCGGTGGTACAGGGACTGCCATCGTCGGCGCATAACGCGTCGTTGGCGGCGCCGGCACACAGGCCGGCCGCGCAGACGTCACCGTCCGTGCAAGCTACGCCATCGTCACAAGGAGCGATGTTAAGCGTGTGTTCGCAGGCGTGGGCCACGGTGTTGCAGATATCGTCGGTGCAGGGGTCACCGTCGTCGCATAGAGGGGTCGCCGGATAACCCGGAGCCACCGTACCATCTACGCAACCCTTATCGATGACAGCCGCGGTCACGCCCTGGGCGTCGTCCTCCGCTGAATTGCCTTCGATCTGAAAGGTGGCCAGGCGCACAGGCCCGCACTCTACGGTCACTATGGCCGGAGACAGGGAAACTACGTCGCCCGCCCGAATCGACCACAGCACCCACACCACGTCCTGGGCGGCTCCCAACACATCACCGGTGGCCAAGTCTAATGTCTCCTGGGCCACTACCTGCACGTTGTTGGTGCCGAACGCTATCGGGCCAGCGTCGGTGTGAAAAGTAGCTACGCAGCCACCAAAACCCACCTCATCGCCGGGACATATTTCTGACACGCCACTTCCGACCGGAGGGGTCGCCGGGCCGCAACCGGCAAATTCACCGAGGCCCGTGCCTGGGTTACCCGTGGCGTTGCCCAGCTCGTCGGTCAGGCCGTCACCCATCTGCCCAAACAGGTTTGTAAACAAAATGCGCGAAACGTCCGGAATTACGATATCAAAACGTGCCAGGCCGGGCTTACTGTCATTAGCAAAGGTGACCGGCAAGCCGACCAACTCGGTGCCGTTGCCGAGAAAAAGCTCCAGCGGACCCAGCAGCGGATCCACGCAGGGAACCGCACAGCCAGCTAGCCCGAAGCAGGCGGGCACCACCGTGCCAGGTAAACAGACACCCCCCACGCCACAAAGATCGCCGTTGGTACAGGGATCCCCATCCTCGCAGGCTCCCGCCGCAACGACTGGGCCCGAAATACAAGCTCCAGCCACGCAGGCGTCACCCGAGGTGCAGGGGTCGCCATCTTCGCAGGCACCGCCGATCTGGATATTTGAACACAATCCGTCAACACAACTGTCGGCAGTACAGGGATTGGCGTCGACGCACTCGATCAGGCAACTCGCCGAGCAGCAGTCATTGTCAAAGTTGTTTCCGTCATCGCATTGCTCGCCCGCATCAGGAAGAGAGTTTCCGCAGATGCCACCTGTTATCACGGCCGAGTCCAGCGCCGTCGCGCCGAGGGCACCGGGTATAGCCGAAGCTATTATGACACCCTGGGCGTCGTCCAGTGCTGAACTATTTATGAGCTCAAAGGTTGCGAGCGTGGTCGCGCCTTGGCGTACGGTTACCGTTGACGGAGAGAGAGGCACGACGTCGGCAGAACGAATCGAGAACAGCAGCCAGGTTACGTCCTGCCGCGCCCCTGTGACCGTCACCCCGTCCGCAGCAAAATCTTCCTGGGCTACGATCTGCGCGTTATTGCGGTCGAAGACGACGTCACCCGATGCCGTGCTGAAGGTCGCCGAAAAGCCGTCGACCCCCACTTCGTCGCCGGGACAGATCAATCCGGCGCCGCACCCGGCAAACTCCCCGAGACCGGTTCCGTTCTGCCCGGTAAGGGCGCCCACATCGTCGGTCAGGCCATCGCCGAGTTGCCCCGACGTGTTGGTAAACAAATCGCGCGGTACGTCGGTGATGACAATGTCAAAACGGGCCCCGGCTGGGCGGCTGACGTTGGCAAACTCCACCGACAGGCCCGCACCGGAAAGGTCGGCCGCATTGCCAAGAAATGCCTCTACCGCCCCAACCGCCGGGTCTAGACAGGGGGCGATACACTGGGCGTGTACAACGACCACCGACATGGCCCCAGACAAAAAGATTGATGTAAGGACAGAAGCGACCCCGAAGGTCACCTTGCGGCAATTAGTATTCAATTCAGTACCCTCCCAGTAGGTGAGTCACAACACACCAGAGTTTCGCCCCCCCCCATCGTCAAATTTACTACTCTCATCTTCTAACAAATTTTTTATGGCCCACCACACCCCCTCCCGGGTAATTCGAATGGAAGACACTGTTTTTACCCATTAGGGCGGAATTTAGAGCGGGAGAAGCTCAAACAACGCTTTAACTCGGCACCACCACGATGGGGGTCGCTCCGTCGATGAGCCGAACTGACATCAGACAGCGTCTGTGAGATAAAGGTTAAGCGCCTGCCATCCGACCCACTGGCGGCGCGAGGAAAACACGAAAGCGTAATGCCCGAGATAGAAAGCAGCCAGGAGCTGGTGAGCCAGGTTTACCAACAGACCAGGGCTGGGCTCGAGATTATCAGGAGCAGGCGGCCCGGGCCGCTCACCCTCGCCGATAAAATACTGCTCGGCCACCTCGACGACCCGGCCTCGAGCGAGCTTGACCGTGGTTCGTCTTACGTCGCCCTGCGTCCCGACCGCGTGGCCATGCAGGACGCGACCGCGCAGATGGCCCTGCTTCAATTCATGCAGGCGGGTCGCGACGAAACTAACGTTCCCGCCACCGTCCACTGCGACCACCTCGTGCGTGCCCACATCGGCGCCGACAGTGACCTGGCCACTGCGAGAAATGAAAACAGCGAGGTATACGACTTTCTCTCGACCGCCTGCTCCAGGTACGGGCTTGGTTTCTGGGGGCCCTCTTCGGGGATAATCCACCAGGTTGTACTGGAAAACTATGCTTTTCCCGGCGGCCTGATGATCGGCACCGATTCTCACACACCCAACGCGGGGGGCCTGGGCATGTGCGCAGTGGGCGTGGGCGGCGCCGACGCTGTGGACGTGCTGGCGGGCTTTTCCTGGGAAGTGCTGTTGCCCAGGGTTACCGGGGTGAGGCTGGTAGGAGAGTTGTCAGGCTGGACCGCGCCCAAGGACATCATACTGGCCCTGCTGGGCATGCTCACTGTAAAAGGCGGGACCAACCGCGTCATCGAGTATTTTGGTGCGGGGACCGCCGCGATTTCCTGCACCGGTAAGGCCACCATCTGCAACATGGGAGCTGAGCTTGGAGCCACCTGTTCGGTCTTCCCTTTTGACCAACGCATGGCGCTGTACCTGCGCGCCACCGGCCGCTCGGCGCTGGCCGACCTCGCGGAGAAGGCCAACGACCTGCTGACCGCTGATGGCGAGGTGGCCGAGTCGCCAGAAAAATACTACGACGAGGTCTACGAGATCGACCTTTCCACGCTGGAACCACACGTGGTGGGACCCCACACGCCGGACCTCGCGCGACCTATCTCGCAACTGGCCAGGGATACCGCCCGCGAGAAGTACCCCGACCATATATCGACGGCACTGGTGGGCAGCTGCACTAACTCCTCCTACGAAGACCTCACTCGCGCGGCCGACATCGCGCGCCAGGCCACCGACCTGGGGCTGGTGATGAAGAGCAAGTTGTTGGTGAGTCCCGGCAGCGACACGATCTTCAAGACCATCGCCCGCGACGGGCAGATGGATGCCCTGTCTGCCGTTGGCGCCGATGTACTGGCCAACGCCTGTGGACCCTGTATAGGCCAGTGGCAGCGAGACGATATAAAGAAGGGGCAGGCCGACTCTATACTGACCTCCTTCAACCGGAACTTCCCCGGCCGCAACGACTCCAACCCCGAGACCCTCGCCTTTATAGCCAGCCCCGAAATAGTGATGGCCCTGGGCCTGGCCGGCAGCCTGTCGTTCAACCCGCTGGTCGACGAACTGGTAACCCCCGATGGTTCAACGGCGAAACTGGCCGCTCCCCTCCCGGCTGCGGAAATACCCGAAAACGGTTTCGTCGAAAGTCGTTCGGGCTACCAGGCGCCGGTGAGTAACGGGTCGTCAATAGAGATTGAAATCGCGCCGGACAGTGAACGCCTGGCCCTGCTCAAGCCGTTTTCCGCGCCGGTGGATTCGGATTATCAGCGGATGCCGCTGCTGCTCAAGACCTGCGGAAAGACCACCACCGACCACATAAGCCCGGCCGGGCCCTGGCTGCGCTACCGCGGCCACCTCGACAGGATCAGCGACAACATGTTCACGGGAGCCACGCGGGCCGGCAGCGGCGAGCGAGGCACCACCACCAACCCCCTGAACGGCGAGCAACAGGCCGTACCGGCTGTTGCCAGGGCCTTGCGCGCAGCGGGCAAACACTGGGTGGTCGTGGGTGACGAAAATTACGGCGAGGGCTCAAGCCGGGAACACGCGGCCATGTCTCCCCGCCTCCTCGGCGCTGCCGCCGTGATCGTGCGCAGCTTTGCCCGCATACACGAGAGCAACCTCAAGAAGCAGGGCGTCCTGCCGCTGGTATTCAGTGACACCAACGACTACGAGCTCGTGCTCGCGGACGACGAGATCTCGATAGCCGGGGCGCTCGACCTCGAACCGGGAGTGCCCCTGCTTGCCACCCTGCACCACGCCGGTGGCAGCAGCGACGAGATAACGCTTAAGCACACGCTCAACCACGAGCAGATCAGTTGGCTCAAGGCAGGCTCGGCGCTGAACAAGCTGCGTGACAGCGAGAGCTGAGCGACGCGCGACCGGCCACGGGCCGGCTGCGTGTTCAGTCGCCGTCAGCCATCGGGGGCCGTGAGCGGCAGATCACCGCTTGCCAACTCGGTAGCCACCCGCTGCAAACGGGCCAGCGTACGTTCCCGCCCGAGCACCACGCAAACCTCGTAGATACCGGGGCTCGCCTTGGAACCGGTAAGCGCCACGCGCGCGGGTTGGGCCAACTTGCCGAGCTTAACATCGAGGTCGACCAGGGTCGCGGCAAAAGCGGCCTCGACGTTCGATTCATCCCAGTCCGCGAGTCGTTCGAGCTGCTGAGCAAGAGCGGCCAGGCGAGCGAGTCCTCCCTCGTCGAGAAACTTGGCCACCGCTTTGCGATCCCACGCCAGGTCATCGCTCAAAAAACAGTGCGCCCCCTCGGCGAGCTCTACCAGTGTGACAGCTCTTTCTGATAGCAATTGCACCACCATCTCGAGCCTCGAAGCGTCGTCAGCCTCGCCGGTTCCCAGGAAAGAAAGCACAGCCGCAGCCAGCTCTGCCGGCGGCGCAGCCTTGATGTGCTGCTGGTTAACCCAACGTAGTTTCTCAAGGTCGAAGGCAGCAGCGGCTTTGCCGACCCCCCCTACGTCGAATAACCCCGAGAGCTCTTCGCTGCTGAATATCTCCTGGTCACCGTGAGACCAGCCCAAACGAGCAAGATAATTGGCCATCGCCCCAGGCAGAATGCCCATCTCCCGGTAAGCGTGGAGAGAAGTGGCCCCGTGCCGCTTGGACAAGCGTGAGCGGTCGGCCCCCACGATCAACGGCAGGTGCCCGTAGCGCGGGGGCTCCTGCCCCAAAGAGCGAAAGATCTGCACCTGCCGCGGAGTGTTGGTCAGGTGATCCTCTCCCCTGAGTACGTGGGTTATACCCATGTCTAGATCGTCTACTACCACGACCAGGTGAAAGGTCGGGCTGCCGTCACTGCGCAACAGCACGAGGTCGTCGAGTTCGCTGTTGTCAAAAGTGACAGGGCCCCTCACGAGGTCGTCTATCGTCGTCTCGCCACTCTCGGGGCTGGCCAGGCGCAGCACCGCGGGTCGATCCAGTGACGGCTCCTGGCCCGCGCCGCGACAGCTTCGGTCGTACATCGCTTTTTTGCCGGACGCCTGCGCCGCTTCACGGGTGGCTGCGAGTTTTTCCTGCGAGCACACGCACCAGTAGGCGTGACCGCCCCCAAGCAGTTCGGCAACCGCCTTGTCGTACAACTCACCCCTCTTGCTCTGAAAATGCGGCCCTTCGTCGGCGACCACCCCCAGCCAGTCCAGGCCCGACATTATGGCCGCCACCGATTCGTCGCTCGACCGTTCACGGTCGGTGTCTTCTATCCTCAAGACGAAAGAGCCACCGTGGTGGCGAGCGAAGAGATAATTAAACAAGGCCGTGCGGGCGCCCCCGACGTGAAGGTGCCCGGTAGGGCTCGGGGCGAATCGTGTTCGAACTTCGGGCACGCGGCAATCAAACATGCACGGTTACCCTCGTCAACGCGCCCCCCCCCTTTCGCCCCCCCCCCGAAGACAAGATAGTACAGCTCATGCACCAGGCTCTATTTTACAGCGAGGCCTGCTCACAATCTCCAGTGGGGTCAGGTACGGAAAAAACTGCTGCCAACGCCCTGGGCGCGAGACGTGTTTCTGAACACGGTGCTCAACGAAAAACCGGGCCACCTGCACTGCAGCGAAGATGTTTTTTGGCGGAGAGCACCTGGCGATAGTCAGCCGCAATCAGCCCGCTGCAATCAGTCTTCGCTCGTTTCGACCAAAGCAACCGCCATGGCCTCGATGGCTTCGCCACGACCCGCGGCACCCAGTCCGTCACCGGATTTGGCTTTAACCGACACTCGGGAGTGATCGCACCCTAGGTGTCCGGCCAGTGCTTCGCGCATGGCAGACAGGTGACCGGACATGCGCGGCTCGGCGAGCACGACGGTTACGTCGACGTTGAGCAACCTCGCCCCACGTTCGGCCACCAGCTTCTTTATCTCGACCAGGAACAAGGACGACGGGGCGTCTTTCCAGCGTTCGTCGCTGGACGGAAACCAGACACCCATGTCGCCGAGCGCCAGCGCACCGAGTATGGCGTCGCACACCGCATGGGCCACCGGGTCACCATCGGAGTGGCCGTCGCAGCCCCGGTCTGCTTGGAGCAGCAGGGTACCGAGCACCAGCGGCCTGCCGTCCACTAGGCGATGTATGTCGTATCCCTGCCCTACCCTCACTGGTCTGCCATCCGGCTACATGGTAGCATCCGGCGGTTGGCCGGGTCGACCCCCTCTCTTTCGTGTCCGGCAGGAATCTCCAATTGCCGCGACAAAGAGCACAGCCCACCCAGAAAACTCGCGCCCCCTACGACACCCCCACTCTCGTGGCGCTGCCCGATGCCGTGGTCATTTTTGACGGAAAGCTCTCCTGTTGCTGGGCTAACCCAGCCGCGGAGACGCTGCTCGGTTCTTCGCTTGCCCGGTTGACCGGGCGCGGCTGCGCCGAGGTATTTGGCGACGGGCACTGGATCGAGACCCTGGTGGAACGCTGCAACTCGGCCACTGGACAGTCCAGCGCGAAAGGAAGCGGCTCGCTGGACGGCCACTCGAAAGCCGACCAGGCAGCGAAATCCGTCAATGCCTCGGTAGCGTCTCTGCCCGCGCCCGACGAGGCCACCGTACTGGTTCTCCACGAGACCGCCGCCAGCGGGGCCCTTGAGAGTACCACCCATGAAAAAAGCAGGATGGCCGAAATGGACCGCCTCGTGGCCTCCATCGGACACGAACTTAACAACCCGCTCTCGGGCATACGCGGCGCCGCGCAGTTGGTAAAAGACCAGTCAGCCGGTGACGAGCGCGTTAGGGGATACTGCGACATCATACTCCGACAGGTTGACCGCATGGGCGAACTCTCGAAGATCCTCATGGAACTCGAATCCCCGGTGCCCAAGGCACGGGCTACCAACATACACCGGGTACTTAACCAGGTCATCGAATTGCAGGAAGTGGCGCTTTCCGGAAGACAGCTGACCATCGAACGCCTCTTCGATCCCAGCCTCCCCGACGTTCTTGGAGATGCCGAGTATCTACAGGTATTGTTTTTAAACCTGGTTTCCAACGCGGTCTCGGCCTGTCAGCCCGGAGCCGGACACGTAACCGTGAAAACGGCCATCGACAACAGCTTCTACGTAGCCAACGACAGCGGAAAATTGCGCTACGTAAAAGTGGACGTAATTGATGACGGCTGCGGGCTGGACGAGCAGACCCTGCAGAACATGTTCAACCCCTTTTACAGCGGACGAAAAGACGGCCACGGCCTCGGCCTGGCCATAACCCGCAACATCGTCGCTGCCCACGGCGGGACTATACGGGCTGACAACCGACAGACTGGGGGTGCCTGCTTCACTGTTCACCTGCCTGTAGCGGGAAACTCGACCAATGAATAGCACCGCCACGGCTAAAACCGGGCGAATTGCTGTCATAGATGACGAGCCCGATATACGGCTCGTCATCACCGACGCGCTGACCGCTGATGGCCACGAAGTGCTGGCCTTTGATGACGGCGAAAGCGGGCTCGCCGCGATACTCGAAACTTCGTTCGACATAGCCTTTATCGACATAAACCTACCCGGTATCGACGGCTTCGACGTGCTGGCAAAACTTGTCGAAAAAGAAACCGACCTCGCAGTTGTCATCATCACCGGACGGGCGACGGTGGCCAACGCCATCGAGGCAACCCGTGCCGGCGCCTACGAGTACGTGACCAAGCCCTTCGACCTTGACAAGATCCGCCTGCTCGCCCGCAACGTGATGCAACGGCGGGCCCTGCAGGCCGAACTCGACGGCCTGCGCGACCGCGAGCGTTCCCAACACGAACCGGGTGTCGAAATAGTCGGCCAGTCACCGCCCATGCAGGAAGTTTACAAGACCATCGGAAGGGTCGCCGACAGCAGCGCGGTGGTACTCCTGCAAGGAGAAAGCGGAACCGGAAAGGAGCGTATAGCTCGGGCGATTCACGCCTGGTCAAACCGCTGGCTGGGGCCTTTTGTAGCGGTAAACTGCAGTGCCATTCCCGATGATCTGCTCGAAAGCGAGATGTTCGGCCACGAGAGAGGGGCCTTCACAGGGGCATCCGAACTGCGCCGGGGCAAGTTCGAGCAGGCTCGTGGCGGCACGCTGTTGCTCGACGAAATCGGCGAGATGCCGCTCGCCCTCCAGGCCAAGCTGCTGCGGGTACTGCAGGAGAAAGAATTCAATCGCGTTGGTGGACACGAGACCATCCCGGCCGACTGTCGTATAGTGGCCGCCACCAACCAGGTTCTGGAAAAAACCGTACGCGAGGGCCGATTTCGCGAGGACCTGTACTACCGACTCAAGGTCGTTGTCATCGACGTCCCCCCCCTGCGTGAGCGCAGCGAAGATATTCCCAGCCTGGTCGATTACTTTTTGGGCAACATCAACCAAGAACATGGCTTCGCAATCAGCGGCCTGTCTCCCGACGCACTTTCAAGCCTGCTAACCCACGACTGGCCTGGCAACGTGCGCGAACTTGAGAACGTGCTTGTGCGCGCAGCGGCCATGGCGCCCTCACGGTTGCTCACGACTGAAGACCTGCCCTTCAGCGGCCCCCACGAGACCAACGACTACCCATCGATGTCGCTCGATGAAATACTGGTCGTCAAATTACGCGAGTATCTCGAGCGTCAGGGCGAATCGCCACCCGGTGACCTGCACCCACGGGTCCTCGAGTTGGTGGAAAAACCGCTGATAGAGGTCGTCCTCGAACGAGTGGGCGGAAACCAACTGCACGCGGCCAGGATACTGGGTATAAACCGGAATACCCTGCGCAAGAAAATCACCGACCTCGGCATTGACCTGCGCGCTTTCGGCGACAGGGGCTGATACCCGTTGAAACTCACCTGCCTCTACCCTGTCGTCAACCTGCTGGACGACGGCGACGGCGACAACTCCCTGGCACTGGCTGTCGCACTGGCCGAAGCCGGGGTAACGCTGATGCAGTTGCGCTGGAAAACCGCCCGCACGGGCGAATACTGCAGCCTGGCCTCGCAAGTGGTGGAGGCACTGCAACCGTTGGGTTGCAGCCTGCTCATCAACGACCGCGTTGACGTCGCCCTCGCCTCGGGCGCGGCAGGTGTACACCTGGGACAGGATGACCTGCCGGTGAGGGAAGCCCGCGCCATCCTCGGCAACGAAGCCATCATAGGCCTTTCGACCCACGAGCTCGCCGAGGCCGAACGCGGCTGGTCTGCAGCTGCCGACGCAAGACCCGACTACCTCGCCTTCGGTCCGGTCTTCGATAGCCCTACCAAGGCGGGCGCACGCAGTGCGAGGGGCATCGACGCACTGGCCCGGGTCTGCAAGCTGAGCCCATTGCCGGTCGTCGCCATCGGCGGCATCACACTGGAACTCGCGCCCTCGATACGCTCGGCCGGAGCCGCAGCGTCGGCGGTCATCAGCGAGCTCGAACAAGCTCGTGCCCCCGGCGAGCTCGCCCGGCGTTGGCTCGCTGAGCTTTCGTCCTGAGACGGTCGCCTCGAAGCGACTTACTACTGCGGGTAGGGAGCGTCCTCGGTGTAGTAACCAGCCGGCGCGTCCCTGCGCGACAGGCTGCTGAAACGGGCGCACTCCTTCCTGAATGCCACCCGCACAACCCCGGTCGGACCGTTTCGCTGTTTACCGATTATCACTTCGGCGGTTCCCACGTCCGGCGAATCGGGGTGGTACTGCTCGTCACGGTAGATGAACCCGATCACGTCGGCGTCCTGCTCGATAGCTCCCGATTCCCTGAGGTCGGCCATCAACGGACGCTTGTCCTGCCTGCTTTCTACCTGCCGGTTGAGTTGTGAAAGCGCTATGACCGGTAAGGAGAGCTCCTTTGCGAGGCCCTTCAGTGCCCGCGATATCGCGGATATTTCCTGCTCCCGGCTGTCCTCTCCACCTACCCCGTGCATGAGCTGCAAGTAGTCCACAATGACGAGCCCGAGATTCAAGTCGGGCGTCCGCGCCAGGCGCCGGGCCTTGGCGCGCAACTCGGTAACGGTCATACCCGCGGTATCGTCGATGTAAATCGGGGCAGTCCCCAGTCGACCCGCCGCCAGGGCCACCTTCTTGAAGTCACTATCCTTCAGCCGCCCGGTACGCGCGGCGCCGAGGTCAATCTCTGCCGCCGAGCACAACATGCGCATGGCGATCTGTTCCTTTGACATCTCCATTGAGAAGACAACAACGCCAGTCTGTCGCTCGAGGGCGGCGTACTCGGCAATATTGAGACAGAACGCGGTCTTTCCCATGCTGGGACGGCCAGCAATGATAATCAGATCTGACGGCTGGAAACCGGCCGTCAGGCGATCGAGTTCTGGAAACCCGCTGCCAACACCGGTCACGTCGTCATCGCGGTTCTGCAACATGTCAACCCGCTCGACGGCGTCAGCCAGCAGGGTGTCAATGCGTTCAGGAATAGATTTGAACCCGGCACTGGAGACTTCGAATATCGATTGCTCGGCCTGGTCGAGAAAGTTGGCGGTGTCTCCTTGATCAGAGTAGCCGTCTTCGCTGATCTGGGCTGCCACCCGTATCAGCCTGCGGGTCGTGTATTTCTCGGCCACGATCTTGCCGTAGTACTCTACGTTGGCGGCGCTAGGGACCCTCTCGGTGAGCTCGGCAAGGTAAGCCACGCCGCCCACCTTGACCAGTGATCCGCGTTGCTTGAGCACGTGGGAGACCGTCACCATGTCCATGGGCCTGCCTTCGTGGCTGAGATGAACCATGGCCGAATAGATCAGCGCGAGGCGCTCGACGTAAAAATCCTCGTGGGTAATGACATCAGCAACGCGGTCAAAGGCCTCGTTGTCAATGAGGATACCGCCAACGACCGATTCCTCGGCTTCCAGGCTGTGAGGAGGAACCCTCAAAAATGGCTGTTCGTTTCGACTCATACTCCGTTACCTTTCCAACCCGCCGACGTCGCAAGCAATGGCCCTTGTGCGGTTTCTGTGCGCATCCCGGCTAACTCGAGCAGCTGGGCACTCACACGGCCCCCGCCACCAGGCCAGCCAGCCGCAGCAGAGCGCCGGGCAGCCGAGGCCCGTACCACGACAGGTCCTTGCCGTCTATGAAGACGATCGGTAGTTCCAGCCCCGCTCGGCGAAGTTCGTCGGCGTGGGCCGGGCTGAAAGCGTAGGGCTCGTCGGGCAACAGGACCAAGGCCGGCCGGCGCTCAACAACCTCCTCGAGGGAGACCTCGAACCAGTCGCTTTCTCCGTCGTCAAAAATATTCTCGCAGCCTACCGTCCTGAGCAGATCAGCAACGTACACTGCCTTTCCAAAGCTCATCCACGGGCGTCTCCAGACGGGACAGAAAGTCCTGACGCGACTTTGTTCCAATCGGTCGCGAACCTGCGCCGCAGCCCTTCGGCAACTCTCGGCGAGCTCCATGGCCGCCTCTACCTGGTCAAGGCTCTCGCCCAGGCGCTGCATCGCAATAGCAGCGTCTTCAACGCTTCGCGGATGGTAGTTCTCTATCCTGAGCCCCGCCGATGACAGCCGCTCGACGTCCTCGATACGGTTTTCTTCGGCGCTCACCAGCACCAGGTCCGGGCGCAGGCCCACGATGTCGTCCACCGCCGGGTCCTTGGTACCACCAAGGGTGGGTACGTGGGCCAAGGCCCCGGCCGGCTCCACGCAGTAGCGGGTGCGGCCGACCAGCCGTTCGCCAGCGCCCAGGAAGACGACGGATTCCGTCAGGCTGGGTACCAGGCTTACCACCCGGTTCGGCGTTTCACGGGTCACTGGGTGGGCAGACAGCGGGTGCTGTCGTCGATGGCCTGCCAGCCCCGGCGGCGAGCTTCGACCCTGAGCCTGGGGTCGGGGTTGACGACGCAAGGATGCGCTACTTCGCTCAATACCGGCAGATCCCCTATCGAGTCACCGTAGTAATAACAGTCCGCCAGGTTTACACCCTTTTCGTCGGCCCACTGCCGGGCGCGTGTCAGCTTGCCTTCACCGTAACAGAACGGGCGCTTCGCCCTCCCGGTAAATATACCGTCGCTTATCTCGAACTCGTTGGCTATGTAGTCGTCGGCGTGGATATCGTCACTCACGAGGTCGCACAGGTAGGTGCTCGCACCCGACAGTAACACGACCCTGTGACCCCGCTCCTGGTGCCACTTGAGTCGATCCAACACCGCCTGGTTGTAATGCTGTCGAACATCTTCCTGGTACCAGGCCTGGCACCTCTTAATGATGTCGGTTTCTTCAAGACCACGCAGCAGGTTGGAAGCAAAATCAGTGGCAAGGGTCAGGTTGAAGAAACCGAGCCTGTAGGTCACATATCCCCATCCCATGCGGACGAGATCGGCAACGCCAATCAGACCCTCCCGCCAGAGGTAACGAATAAAAAGAGTCGCCGACTGGGAAACCAACAGTGTCCCGTCCACGTCAAAAAAGGCTACCGCCGTCGAGGGCGGCCCTTGCTGTTTGTCAGGCCCGCTCAACTATCATGGCGATGCCCTGTCCACCGCCAATACACAACGAGGCCAGCCCAAGCGCGACATCCCTGTTTTTCATAGCGTGCAGCAGGGTCACGAGCACCCTCGCCCCGCTGGCCCCGATGGGATGTCCCAGCGCCACCGCTCCACCGTTGACGTTGACCAGCTCGGCGTCGATCTTGAGCTCGGCCAGAACTCCCAACGACTGGGCCGCAAAAGCCTCGTTGAGCTCCCACAGGCCGATATCGCCAACAGCGAGGCCGGCTTTTTTGAGAGCCTTCTCGCTGGCAGGCCAAGGCCCCATGCCCATGATGGAAGGATCCACGCCGGCCGACGCTGCTGAACGTATCACCCCCAGCGGCTCCAACCCCTCGGCCTTGGCGCGTTCTTCGGACATGACGACCAGTGCCGCCGCTCCGTCGTTGATGCCCGACGCGTTACCCGCCGTCACCGTGCCCCCGTCCGGCTTGAAGGCCGGTCGCAGGCGACCCAGGGATTCAGCAGTGGTCTCGGGCCTTGGGTGCTCATCCTTGTCAAAGACTATCGGCTCGCCCTTTTTCTGCACCAGCTCCACACCGAATATCTCGTCGTCAAAAGCACCCGAGGACTGGGCCTGCCCTGCCTTATTCTGGCTGGCCGCGGCAAACTCGTCCTGGGCCTCGCGCGAAATGCCGTATTTCTCTGCCACGTTCTCGGCCGTGATACCCATGTGAACATTGGTTATCGGGCAGGTGAGCCCGTCGTTGATCATCGAATCGACGACCTTCCCGTTCTGCAGCCGATAGCCGAAGCGTGCCTTGGGAAGCATGTAGGGAGTCATCGTCATGTTTTCCATGCCACCGGCTACAACCACCTCGGCATCACCACAGGCGATCGACTGCGCGGCGAGGTGCACGGCTTTGAGACCCGAACCACAAGCCTTGTTGACCCCGAAGCTGGGGACCTCCCGGGGAACGCCCGAGTTAAGCGCAGCGACCCTGGCAGGGTTGAGCCCCAGCCCGGCTGCGAGCACGTTGCCGAGTATTACCTCGTCAACGGCGCCGGGATCTACACCGGCCCTGTTCAGGGCCTCGGCGCAGGCAAGCCCACCCAGGTCAGTGGCACTGGTATTAGCCAATGCTCCACCAAAAGTTCCTATCGCGGTACGCGCCGCGCTGACGATAACTGTTTTCGACACTTGGTCCTCCGTTCTGATTGAGGGGACGGTTCGCCTAAGCGGCGTCGGCCACGTTGGCCCGTACCCATTTGACTATGTTCTCCGTGCTCTCACCCGGTGTGAACACGGCCTTGATGCCCATTTTCTTCAATTCTTCGATGTCCGAATCGGGGACGATTCCCCCGCCAAACACGACGACTTCGCCTGCCCCTCGTTTTTCAAGCTCCTTGAGAAGCTGTGGAAACAAGGTCATGTGAGCGCCCGAAAGTATCGACAAGCCTATGCCGTCCACGTCTTCCTGCACTGCGGTCTCAGCGATCATTTCGGGTGTCTGGTGCAAGCCCGTGTAAATGACTTCGAACCCCCCGTCGCGAAGGGCTCGCGCGATTATCTTTGCCCCACGGTCGTGTCCGTCCAAGCCGGGCTTGGCCACAAGTATCCGATGACGTCGTTCTGCCAATGGCGTTCCGTTCTCCTCAGGTCCAGGCGGGATCGTTGTAGACCCCGAACTCGCGACGGAAGATATCCGATATTTCTCCAATAGAACAACACGCGTCCACGGCCTCGACCATAGGGGGCATCATGTTACGGTCCGAACGCGCGGCCTGGCCCAGCTCGGCCAGTGCCGAAGCGGCCCTTGAAGCGTCTCGCGAGGCGCGCGTAGCGATTACGCGCTCCACCTGGCTTTTCTCCACTTCGCTGTCCAGGCTCAGGGTTTCCACGGGCGATCCGGCCGGCTCCTCGGAGTACGCATTGACCCCCACCGTGACGTACTCGCCCTGCTCCATGGCTTTCTGAAATTTCCAGGCCGATTCGGCAATTTCCTGTTGTGGATAGCCGGCTTCGACCGCGGCCAGGATTCCACCGGCCTGGTCTATGCGCTCTATTATCGCGTTGGCCTCGCTTTCCATCGCGTCGGTCATGGCTTCCATTGCGTAGCTGCCGCCAAAAGGGTCTACCGTCGCCGCCACCCCGGTTTCTTCGGCTATGATCTGCTGGGTACGCAGTGCCACGGTGACGGCTTCCTCGCTGGGCAGAGCCAGGGTTTCGTCTAACGAGTTGGTGTGCAGTGACTGGACACCGGCCAGTACCGCGGCCATTGCCTGCAAGGCCACGCGGGCGACGTTGTTCAGCGGCTGCTGCGCGGTGAGCGAAACTCCCGAAGTCTGGGCGTGTGTGCGCATGAGGCAGGCACGGTCGCTCCTGGCGCCAAAACGGTCACGCATGATCGAAGCCCACATACGTCGCGCCGCACGTATCTTGGCGATCTCCTGCAGGAAGTCATTGTGTACATTGAAAAAGAACGACAAGCGCGGGCCGAAAACCTCGGGGTCCAATCCCCTGTCAACGGCCGCCTGCACGTAACCGATTCCGTCGGCGAGGGTAAATGCCAGCTCCTGCACCGCCGTCGCCCCGGCCTCCCTGATGTGGTAACCCGATATCGACACCGGGTTCCAGCGAGGGAGTTCGTTCGAGCAGAACTCGATCACGTCGGTAACCAGTCGCATGGAAGGCGCCGGCGGAGAGATCCACTCCTTCTGGGCAATGAATTCCTTGAGCATGTCGTTCTGCAGGGTGCCACCGAGTCGGGCCCTCGGGATGCCACGCCTGTCGGCCAGGGCAACGTACATCGCCAGCAGTATCGGAGCCGTACAGTTTACCGTCATCGAGGTGGTGACAGCGCCGAGGTCGATGCCCTCGAAGAGTAACTCCAGGTCGTCGATCGTAGCCACCGAAACGCCCTCACGACCTACCTCGCCAAGCGAGCGGGGAGAATCGGGGTCGTAACCCATCAAGGTGGGCATATCGAAAGCGGTAGAAAGCCCCTGCTGTCCCTGTGCCAACAGGTAATGAAAACGTCGGTTGGTATCGCGGGCCGAACCGAAACCAGCAAACTGGCGCATCGTCCAGGTGCGTCCACGGTACATGTCGCGATGTATGCCGCGCGTAAACGGATACTCGCCCGGACCTTCGCCCGACGCATCGAGGTCGACAGCGCTGTACGCGGCATTGACTCCTATACCCGAGAGCAGGTTCGCGCCTGCTTCGCCGCAGGACGGACGCCTTAACTTGCTGTCTTTTTTAATACCCACCGCTGAAACAGCGCGAACTATAGCCACGAATCACCCGTGTGGCCAGCCAAAAAAAACCGTCGCCCAAGCACCCGGCTCGAGAAGTTTAGTAGTCGGGGCGGTAATCGAAACGGTGGCTGGTCTGTAACTGCCGTATGGTGCTGCTCTCGCTTCTCATGACCACCGAGTGGCTGATCGCCCCTCCCTTGTGAAACTGGACGCCCTTGAGGTACTCGCCGTCGGTCACGCCGCTGGCAGCAAACATGACGGTTCCCCCCGCCATGTCTTCAAGGTCGAGCAGGCATCCCGGATCCTTGACCCCGGCCTGTCTCAATTGCTCGGCTTCACCCGGTCCACGCACCCGGAAGCGGCACTGCATCACGCCTCCCATGCAGCGAATCGCAGCAGCCGAGAGAACTCCCTGTGCCGCGCCGCCCTCGCCCATGAGAATGTCGACGCCCGACTCGCCATGCGGCCCCGCCGCAGCCATGGCGGCTGCCACGTCGCCGTGTGGTATGAGCTTGACCCTGGCCCCGGCCGCTCTCACTTCCTCGATGAGGTCGTCGTGACGTGGCCTATCGAGAATTACGACCGTGAGGTCTTCAACGTACACCCCCCTGCGCTCGGCCAGACGACTCAGGTTAACAGCGGGCGCCTGGTCGAGGCTGACAACTCCGGCGCCATCGGCAGAAGTGGCGATCTTTTCCATGTAGCTGTTAGGCGGTGTCCGCAGAAAGCCCCCGCGACTGGCTATCGCTACAACCGACATAGCGTTCGGTCCGCCCAGCGCGCAACTGATTCCACCCTCGAGGGGGTTAACGGCAACGTCTACTTCTTCGCCCTCTTCACCGAGGGTAGAACCCGTAGCCAACACCCCGCCATGGCCACTGCCCACGACGATTTCACCCTTCACCCCCAGCGCGGAAAAGTTGGTCTCGATGGCTGTGGCCGCTAGACGTTCGGGCGCCATTTCGTCGCCGCGTCCGTTTTCGCGCGCAGCCGCCAGCGCTGCGGCTTCCGTCAAGCGGACGAGTTCAAGTGCAAGATTACGTTCCATTTGTTCCCCGGAATTATGGCTACTGTTATTATAGCCGCCCGACCTCCGTGCCTGAAGAGCCGAGGGGCTGGACTACAGGCCCATCGCCGCCATGGCCTTGTCGACGTCTGCCGAAACCTGCAGGGGAGCCGGACAAACGGCTATAGCGTTATCGGGATCCTTCAGCCCATGCCCCGTAAGTGTACAGACTATAGTAGTTTTTTCGTCAATACGTCCTTCCTGGGCGAGCTTGCGAAGGCCTGCCACCGAAGCTGCCGAAGCCGGCTCGGCGAACACCCCTTCGCTTGCAGCCAGCAGGCTGTAGGCTTCGAGTATCTCGTCGTCGGTAACGGCTTCGATGACTCCGCCCGATTCATCGCGCGCTGCCTCGGCTTTTTTCCAACTAACCGGGTTGCCGATGCGTATGGCCGAAGCCAGCGTTCTGGGGTCTGCCACCGAATGGCCTTCAACTATCGGTGCAGCACCAGCAGCCTGGAAGCCCATCATGCGCGGTAGGCCAGCAGTAAACCCAGCCTCGTTGTACTCGCGGTAGCCCATCCAGTAGGCGCTGATGTTACCGGCGTTGCCCACCGGCAGAAAGTGATAGTCGGGCGCCGCGTCGAGCACCTCGCATATTTCGAACGCCGCCGTCTTCTGCCCCTGCAGCCTGTCGGGGTTGATGGAATTCACCACGGTGACATCGCGAAGCTCCGCGACGCCGGAGACAACCCTGTAGGCATCGTCAAAGTTACCATCAACGGCCAGAACAGTGGCGCCATGGATAACGGCCTGGCTGAGCTTCCCAAGGGCAATCTTGCCCTCGGGAACGATGACAAAAGCGCGCACCCCCGCGCGGGCTGCGTAGGCAGCAGCCGCTGCCGAGGTGTTGCCCGTAGACGCGCAGATGACGGCCGTGGCCCCCTGGGCAACGGCCACGGTCATGGCCACGCACATGCCGCGATCCTTGAACGAGCCGGTGGGGTTGAGCCCCTCGTACTTGAGCAGCACCCTGACATCAAGCCCGTCCTCGCCCAGGCCGAGAGCCTTGGCGAGCCGCGGGGCCTCGATCAATGGAGTGTTACCCTCGAGAAGGCTAACCGCGGGTGCATCGCCTACAGGCAACCTGTCGCGATAACGTTCAACCAATCCTCTCCAAGCCATTTTTATTCGCGGCGGCCCAGGCCTTCTTCCACCCTCAGTAGTACCGGTTTTGCACGGTTATCGCGCAGACGCCCCACCCTGGCCAAGGCCCGCTTCATCGCGGACTCAGCAGACCTGTGGGTTCTGAGTACGACCGGCACCGCACCCCTGGTCTCGATTTCGTGCTGGGACAAAGTGGCAATACCGATACCCTCGTCTGCCAGTATACTGGATATACGGGCCAGTGCGCCGGGTTTATCCACCACCGTCAATCGCAGGTAGTGTTCGTGGGTGGTATCGCCCATGGGTATCACCCGTGCCGACGATAGTCGGGCCAGCGGCTGTCCCCAGGGCTCACTCGATGGCGGCCTTTCATCGCGCAGCGAGCGCGCGGCCTCCAGAACATCTCCGAGCACCGCAGTGGCGGTCGGCATCATGCCGGCCCCCTGGCCGTAGTAAACCGAATTGCCCAGTGCGCGCCCCTTGATGCAGACCGCGTTGTAGGCTCCCGACACCTGTGCGAGCAGGTGGGACTCGGGCACCATCGCCGGATGAACCCTGGCCTCCACTCCCGCCGGCGTGTCGCGCGCGACCGCCAGCAGTTTTACGCGGTAGCCGAACTCACGGGCGTAGGCTATCTCCTTGCTGCTCACGCTGCGGATTCCTTCCACGTGAACCGAACGTGCCTTGATCTTTTTGCCGAAAGCCAGGCCAACGAGGATCACCAACTTGTGCACCGAGTCTATGCCGTCAACGTCGTAGCTGGGATCAGCCTCGGCAAGTCCCATTGCCTGGGCCCTGGCCAGCACCTCCTCGAACTCGCCTTCGCCGTCGCTCATGGCACTGAGAATGTAGTTGGCCGTGCCGTTGAGAATGCCGTAGACCTCCTCGTTGGTATCGCCCGCTAGTGACTCCTTGATCGTCCTGACGATGGGAATACCACCGCCCACACTGGCTTCGAAGCCAAGAAGCAGGCCGCGTTTCTCGGCTTCCCTGGCCAGTGCGACCCCGTGCTCAGAGAGCAGGGCCTTGTTGGCGGTGACCACGTGCTTGCCGGCGCGCAGGGCCTCGAGGATGAAAGTGCGAGCTGGCTCGATGCCGCCCACGAGCTCAACGACGACGTTAACCGAGGGGTCGTCGATGAGAGCCCTCGCGTCGTCTATGAGCACTCCCGCGGGCAGCTTGATGCCGCGGTCGCTGCTGGTGTCGAGGTCGGCGACCCGGGCCAGTTTAACGGGAAACCCCAGCCTGTCCTCATGCGCCTTCGCACGCTGCCGCAGCAGCCTCACGACGCCGGCACCTATGGTGCCGTACCCGATTACGCCTACGCCGACTCCTCGTTTCATGACCCGCTCCCTGCCTTGTCGGGCCCCTGGTCGAGCGCCTTCTTGATTCCCCGCATGGCCTGGCGGGTGCGCTGCTCGTTTTCTATCAGGGCAAAGCGCACGTACTCGTCCCCGTAGGGGCCAAAGCCTATGCCCGGCGACACGGCTACCTTGCCCTCCGACAGGAGGTACTTTGAAAACTCCATTGAGCCCAGGTGCCTGAACTCCTCGGGGATGTGCGCCCACACGAACATGGTCGCCTGCGGCGGCGGCACCTCCCAGCCGATGCGCGAAAGCCCACGGCAGAGCGAGTCTCGCCGCTGCTTGTAAAGCTGGCGGATGTCTTCCACGCAGTCCTGTGGGCCGTTGAGTGCTTGTATCGCCGCTACCTGGATGGGAGCAAACATCCCGTAGTCGTAATAGGACTTGAGCCTGGTCAGGGCTGCCACCATCTGCTGGTTTCCGGCCACGAAACCAACGCGCCATCCCGGCATGTTGTAAGTCTTCGACAGCGTGTAGCACTCCACCCCCACTTCACGGGCACCCGGCACCTGCAGAAAGCTGGGGGCCTCGTAGCCGTCGAAGGTGAGTTCGGCATAAGCGTTGTCGTGGATGACCAGGAAGTTGTATTCCCTGGCCAGCTCGACGAGCTTTTCAAAAAAATCCAGCTCGACCACCTCGGTGGTCGGGTTGGAAGGAAAACTGACGATCAGTGCTTTAGGCCGTGGCCAGGTCTCCCTGATGGCCTCCGTCAGTGCCTCGAAGAAATCCTGCCCGGGAATAAGCGGCACGTGCCGGAGATCGGCACCGGCGATGATCACCGAGTACTGGTGTATGGGATAGGTAGGTGACGGGCACAGCACCACGTCCCCCGGGCCGGCAATGCTCAAGACGAGGTGGCCCAGGCCCTCCTTGGCCCCCATGGTACAGATCATCTCGCTGTCAGCGTCCAGCTCAACGTCCCACTTGCGCTTGTACCAGGCGCAGGCGGCGAGGCGCAGCTTGTACAGCCCCCTCGAAACCGAGTAGCGGTGATTGGCCGGTTTAGAGATGGCTTCTATGGCTTTCTCGACGATATGGGCCGGTGTGCCCTGGTCAGGGTTGCCCATGCCGAAGTCGATGATGTCCTCGCCACGGCTACGGGCCTGGGCCTTGAGCTCACCCACCGCGTTGAAAACGTAGGGCGGGAGCCGCTCTATTCTCTTAAAATCGTAGTTCACCGTAAATGCCCGTCCGCGCCGCAGCGCCGCTCGCCCCCGCGCCTCGTTAAACAGACGTCGAAAGGATTTTATAGTTCAAAGGGGGGTGGGTTCAACCGACCTCGGCCAGGGCGAGGCTGTCCCCCCAGCGGTTGGCCAGTGATCTTCGTAGTTCAAACGAGCGCGGATCGCTGAGCCCGGGGTCCTTCTCTAGCCACTGCCGGGCCTTATCGCGCGCCAACAGCAGCAGTTCCTCGTCCCTGGCCAGGTTGGCTGCCCTGAAAGCAGGGACCCCGGCCTGCCTGGTGCCAAGGTACTCGCCGGGGCCCCTGATGCGCAGATCGGCCTCGGCTATCTCGAAACCGTCGCTGCTGTTTTCCATCACTTTGAGCCGCTCCCAGGCATCCCGGCCCAACCGCTCGTCGGAAACCAGGCAGCAGTAGGCCTGCGCGTTGTCCCGCCCCACCCGGCCGCGGAGCTGGTGCAGCTGGGCCAGGCCGAAACGATCGGCATGCATTACCACCATGATGCCGGCGTTGGGAACGTCTATGCCCACCTCGATGACGGTGGTCGCGACCAGCACTTGAATATCGCCACGTTGGAAGCCCCGCATCACTTCGTTCTTCTCGTCTGCCTTCATCCGTCCGTGCAGCAGGCCCACCTCAAAATCATGGAATACCCCGGCGCTGAGTTTCTCGGCCATGCCGCTGGCGTCTTCGAGATCCACGTTCTCTGACTCTTCGACCAACGGGTACACGATGTAACACTGCCGACCTTCCTTCATCTGCGCGGCCATGCGCTCAAAAAGATGCTCTACGTCGTGGTGTCGAAGCACGCGGGTGACAGTCGTTTTACGCCCCGGCGGCATTTCATCGAGCAGAGACAAGTCCACATCGCCGTACAGAGTAAGCGCCATGGTGCGGGGAATGGGAGTAGCCGACAGCAGCAGCGTGTCAGCGGCAGCCTCCTTGAGCACGGCACGTTGGAGCACGCCGAACCTGTGCTGCTCGTCGATCACCGCCAGGCCCAACGTGGCGAACCCGGTGCCGGACTGCAACAGCGCGTGGGTCCCGACCACGAGGTCTACTTCCCCTGCCTGCAACCGTTCTCTCGTCGCAGCGGCACGGCCGGCAGAAAGGCCACCGGTCAGGAGTTCGATGCTAACCCCTCGCTCAACGGCCCAGGTTTCCATGGTGCGAAAGTGCTGCTCGGCCAACAGCTCTGTCGGTGCCATCACCGCCACCTGCGTGCCAGCATCGACAGCCTGCAAGGCAGCGGCGAAGGCCACCACCGTCTTACCGCTGCCCACGTCGCCCTGCACGAGGCGGTTCATCGGGCGCGGCCTTGCCATGTCCTCGGCGATCTCATCGATCACCCTCAGCTGGGCAGAAGTAGCGTTGAAGGGCAGCGCGTCAAGAAAACCTGACACGAGCTGATCTGCGCGGGGCAGCGCTCGGCCGGTCTCGGCTTCCCGGGCCACGCGACGCAGGTTTACACCGACCTGCAGGGCAAAAAGCTCCTCGAGTATGAGCCGGCGGTGCCCATCGGTGGCAAACGCAGCCAACTGTACCGGGTCTATAGAGCTACCCGGCATATGGACCTGCCGCAGCGCATCGGCAAGGGGCAGCAGCGACAGGTCGGCTTCCACGGGAGCCGGCAGCACGCTCTTCGCAAGATCCGAGCACTCGATCACCGCGCGCTCGACCATGGAGCGCATCGTGGCCACGGGTATCTCGCCGGGCTTCTGGTACACGGGCACCACCCTGGCAGCCTCCGCGGCGTCGTCGTCGCTGGAAAGCGCTTCGAGCTCGGGGTGGACAATCTGCAGGACGCCTTTCTTCGAGGCTTCCACCCTGCCGTGCACCAACCAACTCGATGCACCCTCGAGTTTCTTACGAAACCAGTCGCCCTGGTGAAACCAGACAAGCGGTAGGCGCCCGGTCTCGTCAACAAAGGTGGCTCTCAGTACCTGCCGCCGCGACCTGCCTCCCCAGCTGTTGAGCTTGATAGAGCTTATCGCACCCACCAGGGTCACGTCCCTGCCCGCCCGCAGCTCGGCCACACGGCTTACGACGCGGCGGTCCTCGTAACGAAACGGCAGGTGATAGAGAAGGTCTTCGAGAGTCCGAAATCCCGACGCTGCGAGGTGCTCGGCCCGCTTGGGACCTACCCCCTTGAAGTACTGCAACGAGTCTTCGAGTTTCACCGTCAGCCGGCTTCTCCCCGTCCAGGCAGTTCTGCGTGGAGGTCCTGCAACGCGTAAACGGTCGGCGTGCTCTTGGTCTTGAGAACGGCAATCGCGGCTGCCGCCGCGGCGGCCCCGGCCGGGGTAGTGAAGTACGGCACGCCGCGCTCCAGGGCCGACCGCCTCAGCGAGTAGGAATCCTTGACGCTTTGCGGGGTGCTCGAGGTATTTACCACCAGCTGAACACGGCCCTCCTCAATGATATCGACCGTGTGGGGGGAGCCCTCGTAAACCTTGTTGATGCCTTCGCAGTCTATGCCGAGCCCCCGCAGGTAATCGGCCGTGCCAGAAGTAGCCACGAGGTCCAGGCCCGATTCCACCAGGCTCCTTGCCACCGGCTCGAGGAAGACCTTGTCTTCACTACGCACGCTCACCAGCGCCGTGCCGCCGGTGGGCAAGCGAGTGCCACCCGCGAGCTGGGCCTTGGCGAAGGCCTCGCCAAAAGTAGGCGCGATGCCCATGACTTCGCCGGTCGACTTCATCTCCGGTCCCAGCAGGGTATCAACGCCGGCAAACTTGAGAAAGGGAAACACGGCTTCTTTCACCGATACGTAGGGCGGTATTACCTGCTCGGTAAAACCGAGCTCGACGAGGGACTCTCCGGCCATGACCCTCGCGGCTATCTTGGCCAGCTGCACGCCAGTTGCTTTCGACACGAAAGGCACGGTCCGCGACGCGCGGGGGTTTACCTCCAGTATAAATACCTCGCTGCCCACCACGGCGAACTGTACGTTCATAAGGCCAAGCACGCCTATCTCGAGGGCGAGCAGGCGGGTCTGCCGTGAAATCTCTTCTATGACATCGGCGGCCAACGACCACGGAGGCAGCGAGCAGGCGCTGTCTCCCGAATGCACTCCGGCTTGCTCGATGTGCTCCATGATCCCGCCGATGACTACGCGCTCGCCGTCGCAGACCGAGTCAACGTCGACCTCGATGGCCTGGTTGAGAAACTTGTCTATCAACAGCGGATGTCCCGGAGAACTCTCCATTGCCCGCGCCGCGAATTCCCGTAATTGGCTCTCCTCGTAAACGATCTGCATTCCACGGCCGCCGAGTACATAGGACGGCCTGACCAACACCGGCAGGCCCAGTGACAGCGCGACCTTCTCGGCTTCATCCACGCTGCGGGCGATGCCACCCGGCGGCTGCTTGAGCTCGAGTTTTTCGAGCAACGCCTGGAAGCGCTCGCGGTCCTCGGCGAGATCTATCGAGTCGGGAGAAGTACCGATCACCGGTACCCCGGCGGCTTCCAAGCCCCGGGCCAGGCCGAGCGGGGTCTGCCCACCAAACTGCACTATCACGCCATCGGGTTTCTCTCGCTGCACGATGGCGAGCACGTCCTCGTGCGTAAGCGGTTCAAAATACAACCTGTCCGAGGTGTCGTAGTCCGTGGACACAGTCTCGGGATTGCAGTTAATCATTATTGTCTCGTAGCCCGCCTCTTTCAGTGCGAAGGATGCGTGCACACAGCAGTAATCAAACTCGATACCCTGGCCTATACGGTTGGGCCCACCGCCGAGTATAACGATCTTGCGCCTGTCACTCGGTGGGGCCTCGTCTTCTTCTTCGCTGGTCGCATACAGATAGGGCGTAAAGGCCTCGAACTCGGCGGCGCAGGTATCCACTGTCTTGTACGCGGGCTTGAGACCCCAGCGGGCGCGCATGGCCGCCACTTCTTCTACAGGCAGGCCGGTCAGCGCGGCGACCCTCACGTCGGCAAAACCATCGCGCCTCGCCCTCGCCAGCAGGTCACGGTCAAGCTTGTCGCCCGCTGCCGTCAACTCACCCTCAACCTCAATGATCATTTCGAGGTTGCGTAGAAACCAGGGGTCGATACCGCTCAGGTCGTGAATTTTCTCTACGCTCCAGCCACGCCGCAAGGCCTCGGCGAGATACCAGGGCCTCTGGCTGTTGGCCACGGCAATGCGGCTTTCGATGTCCTCCTCGTCCCTGCCCTCGAAACCAAAGCTACCCGTCTCCAGCGAACGAATGGCCTTGTGAAGGCTCTCCCTGAAGGTTCGGCCTATGGCCATGGCCTCACCCACGGATTTCATCTGGCTGGTGAGCCTGTCGTCGGCGCCCTTGAACTTCTCGAAAGTAAAACGCGGGACCTTGGTGACGACGTAGTCGATCGACGGTTCAAAGCTCGCCGGGGTTTCCCTGGTGATGTCATTGCGTATCTCGTCGAGGGTAAAACCCACTGCCAGCTTGGCTGCCATCTTCGCGATCGGAAAACCGGTGGCCTTACTGGCCAGGGCCGAGCTGCGCGAAACCCTCGGGTTCATTTCGATGATAATCAGGCGACCATCGCGGGGGTTTACCCCGAACTGGATGTTGGAACCGCCGGTCTCGACGCCGATCTCGCGAATGATGGCGAGCGCCGCGTCGCGCATGAGCTGGTACTCCTTGTCGGTCAGCGTCTGCGCCGGGGCCACCGTGATGCTGTCACCAGTATGCACACCCATGGCGTCAAAGTTTTCGATGGAGCAGATGATGACGACATTGTCGCGAGAGTCGCGCATGACTTCGAGCTCGAATTCCTTCCAACCCTCCACCGACTCTTCGACCAGGCACTCCCCTACCGGCGACGCGTCGAGGGCCGCGCGCAGCTTGGTTTCAAAATCGTCATCGCCGTAGGCGATGTCGGCACCGCTGCCGCCCAGCGTGCGAGAGGGCCTGAGTATGAGGGGCAGGCCCAGTTCGCGGCGAACCGCGAGGCCCTCTTCCACCGAACGGGCGTAGCCACTGCTCGGCAGGTCGAGTCCCAGTTTTTCCATGGCCGCCTTGAACTGATCGCGGTCCTCGGCCTTGCGCACCGCGGCTATGCCCGCGCCTATCATCTCGACCCCGTAGCGTTCGAACACGCCGGCAGCGTCGAGTTCAATGGCGAGGTTGAGCGCGGTCTGCCCTCCCATGGTGGGCAGGATCGCGTCCGGACGTTCGATTTCAATGATCGCCGTGGCAGCCGCGAGTGAAACCGGCTCTATATAGGTCCGATCCGCAAAGCCGGGGTCGGTCATGACGGTGGCCGGGTTGGAGTTGATCAGGACGACCCGGTAGCCCTCCTCCTTGAGGGCCTTGCAGGCCTGGGTACCCGAGTAGTCAAACTCACAGGCCTGGCCGATCACTATGGGGCCGGCCCCTATTATCATCACCGTCGAGATGTCATCGCGTCGCGGCACCTTCAGCCCCTCCCTGCCACCAGATCGCGTTGCAACAGGCCCTCGGTCGCAGCGACCGGCGCGCCGGTGGCCATGCTGTCAATAAAACGATCGAACAAGTGGCTCGCTTCGTGCGGACCCGGCGATGACTCGGGGTGGTACTGCACGCTGAAAACCGGAAGCCTGCGATGCGCGAGCCCCTCCACCGTGCCGTCGTTGAGATTGACGTGGGTCACCCTCGCGGTGTCCGGCAGCGAATCCGCGTCCACCGCGAAGCCGTGATTCTGCGCAGTAATGTCGATAACGCCCGTGTCTATTTCCTGTACCGGCTGGTTGCCGCCGTGATGACCGAACTTCATCTTGTATGTCTTCGCGCCCAGGGCCAGTGCGAGTACCTGGTGGCCGAGGCAGATGCCGAAGGTGGGGTAGTCGGGCAACAGTTGCCTCACCAACTCCACCGCGCCTTCGACGGCGTTGGGGTCACCCGGCCCGTTGCTCAGGAACAAGCCATCGGGGTTGAACGCTCGCACGCTTTCGGCGTCACTGCCCGAGGGAAGCACCGCCACCCGGCAACCGAGGTCGCAGAGGTTGCGAAGAATGTTGAGCTTGACGCCGAAGTCGAGGACAGCGACCAGTGGACCTTCTACGCCGGGATTGGCGTATCCGTCGGCCAGCGACCAGGTTCCGCGTCGCCAGGAATAGGCTTGCTCGCAGGTCACAACGCTGGCGAGATCCTGGCCTTCCATGGGTGGCAGGGCCGCAGCCTCTTCGACGAGGGCGCGCTCGTCTACTTCGCCACTGGCAATAACTCCCTGCTGGGCGCCGTGATCGCGGAGGTGTCTCACCAGTGCGCGGGTATCGATGTCGTGGATACCGACTATCTCCCGCTCCAGCATCCAGTCGCCAAGCGACTGCACCGACCGCCAGTTGCTCGGAGTACTCCAGTATTCCCTCACGGCAAACCCGGACAGGCGTACACCGAAGCTCTCGTCGTCTTCGGGGTTCACGCCCACGTTGCCGATCTCGGGGCAGGTCATGACCACGATCTGGCCCGCGTAACTCGGATCGGTGATGATCTCCTGGTAGCCGGCCATCGAGGTGTTGAAAACCACCTCACCGTCGCGCTTACCGAGCGCGCCGAACGATTTTCCGTAAAACACCCGACCGTCGGCCAGGGCCAGCGTCGCACGCTCGCTCACTGTCCGGCTCCTTCTTGGTCGGCATCCCAGACCACTTTTCCCGCTACCACCGTGTACTCGGCTCGTCCGGTCATTTTCCACCCGTCAAATGGGCTGTTGCTCGCGGCCGAATGGGCTTCGATCGCGCTGAAGGTCCACTCCCTATCAGGATCAAACACGGTCACGTCGGCGGGCGCACCCACGGCCAGGGTTCCCCTGTCCACGCCTATCGCGCGGGCGGGTCCCGTGGTCATCAGTTTGATCATGCTGTTCAGGTCTATAACCCCGTCGCGTACCAGCGACAGCGAAAGCGGCAACAGGGTCTCGAGGCCCACTATGCCAAAGGGTGCGCTGTCCATTTCCAGGGCTTTCTCGTCCCGGTGATGAGGAGCGTGATCGGTGGCTATGCAATCGAAGGTACCGTCGGCCAGGCCTTCGCGTAGGGCCTCGATATCACGGCTGGTGCGCAGGGGTGGGTTCATCTTGGCGCGCGTGTCGTAGCCCTCGACCGCGGTCTCGTCGAGCATGAAGTGGTGCGGGGTTACTTCCGAACTGATGTTCAGCCCCTGCCGCCGCGCTTCGCGTATCATAGCCACTGATTCGGCGGTTGATACGTGGGCTATGTGAAGGTGCCCTCCCGTCAGTCGCAAGAGCTCGATATCGCGAGCCACCATGCCCGACTCGGCCGCGGCGGGCATGCCTCCCAGCCCCAGGCGTACCGAGGTCAAGCCCTCGTTCATCACGCCGCCCTCGGTGAGCGCGCAGTCTTCTTCGTGGGCGATGACCGGAATGCCGAACATGCTTGAGTACTCCAACGCGCGCCTCATCAAGCCCGAGTTCATTATCGGCATACCGTCGTCGGAAAGAGCCACGCATCCGGCTTCATGCATTTCGCCCGCGCGGGCCAGCTCCTTACCCTGCAGCCCCACCGAAACCGCGCCGATGGGGAACACGTTTGCGAGGCCCGTCTCGCGGGCCCGGTCGAGTATCAAGCGGGTGACGGCCGCGTTGTCGTTCACCGGCTTGGTGTTGGCCATGCATGCCACCGAGGTCACGCCACCGGCCACAGCCGACCTGCAGCCCGAAGCCACCGTCTCGCGGTACTCGTAGCCCGGCTCCCTCAAGTGCACGTGGATATCGATAAGGCCGGGACAAACGATCTTGCCCTCGGCGTCTATCACCCGGTGGCCGTTGGCCTCTATCGAGCCCGGCGCTGCGCTGCCGGCTATCTTTCCGTTCTCGATCAGCAAGTCGGCCGGCTCGTCGCGGCCCGAAGCCGGGTCGAGAAGTCGGCCCGCGCGTATCAGCAGTTTCTCATCAGTGCCCATCAGGCCCCTCCCCCGGATGCGCCGCCCACCTGTCTTGGCGGCGCGCCGCTTTCCAGCCCGGCAGTCGCCTCGTCCGTCTTGCTGCCCCTGATACCGTCGGCACCCGGAACGATGAGCTGGTAGAGCACCGCCATGCGCAGGGCTACCCCGTTCGTGACCTGGTTCATCATCACCGACCAGGGTCCGTCAGCCACGCCGCTGGAAATCTCTATGCCTCGATTCATCGGCCCGGGATGGAGAATGATTACATCGTCGGCCGCTCGGCTTACTACTTCCTCGGTGAGGCAGAAATAACGCGCGTATTCGTCGAGGTCAGGAAAGTAATTGCCCTCCTGCCGCTCGCGCTGGACCCTGAGCATCATGACGACGTCTGCCCCTTCCACCGCCTCGGCGAGGTCGTAGTGTATGCTCGCCCCGAACTGCTCGAAGGCGCGAGGCAGCAGCGTAGGTGGACCCGCGAGTCGCAGCTCTGCGCCCAGGGTGCGCAACGCGAAGAGGTTGGATCGTGCGACACGCGAGTGCAGGATATCGCCGACTATGGCCACCTTGAGGCCGGCCAATTGGGGCTTGTGCTGCCTTATGGTGAGTATATCCAGCAGCGCCTGGGTCGGGTGCTCGTGGCTGCCGTCACCGGCGTTGATGATGTGGCAACCCACGATGTCGGCGAGCAAGAGCGCCGCTCCGGCCGACGGATGGCGTACCACTATCGCGTCGGGCGCCATGGCAGCCAGGTTTCGCGCCGTGTCGGCCAGGGTTTCGCCCTTGGACATGCTCGAGCCCGAGCCCGATATGTTTATCGAATCAGCAGACAACCTCTTGGCCGCGATCTCAAACGAAATTCGCGTGCGCGTGCTGTTCTCGAGAAACAGGTTGACCACCGTCTTGCCCCTGAGCGTGGGCACTTTCTTGACGTCGCGTTCACAGACTTCGGCGAGCGATTCCGCCGTGTCGAGCAAAAGCGTAATGTCCTCGGCCGACAAGCCTTCCATCCCCAGCAGGTGCCTGACTTTCTGTGCCATGTCAGTTTCCCTCCAGGTAGACTGCGTCTTCACCATCGAGCTCGGCGAGGCGTACCTGCACAGTCTGGCCTATCGACGTCGGAATGTTCGTGCCGACGTAGTCGGCACGTATCGGCAGCTCACGGTGTCCGCGGTCCACCAGCACGGCCAGCTGCACGCCGGCGGGGCGGCCGAAATCCATCAGAGCGTCGAGCGCCGAGCGGATTGTCCGCCCCGTGAATAGGACGTCATCCACCAGGACAACAGTGCGGTCGGTTATATCGAAGGGAATGTCTGTCTGGCCAACAACCGCGGCCGCCCCCAGGCGGCCCTGGTCGTCGCGGTACATGGTCACGTCCACGCTGCCAAGGTCGGGCGCACGCCCCTCAATGGATTCCATGGTAGCGGCCAGCCTTCCGGCCAGTGGCACGCCGGTGGTCCTGATACCCACCAGGGCCAGGTCAACGCCTCCGTTGCGTTCGAGAATCTCGTGGGCGATGCGCAACAGCACGCGTCCCACTCGGCCCGAATCCAATACCGGCCTGGCGCTCACAGTCCGAGGCCCCGGCCGAGCGCGCAAACAAAAGCCCCGTGGGTAAAAATACCCCGGGGCGAGCCCTTGATCAGATGCGCGAACGCACCTGCGGTCAGATAAAACGGAGTTGCTGCTTTCATGGCCACCCTTGCCGGCCTCGCGGGACCGGATTAAAAGGCGTCGGCATAGTTACCGCCGGCGCCGCGGCATGTCAAAAACCACGGTCCGGCGTAGCAGGCGCGGGACGAACTCAGGGGATACGGTCGCCTATGCGTGACCAACGGGGACTGAAAGCGTGTGCGTCCCAGGACCAGTAGAGCACGAAGGCTTTTCCCAGGATCTCGGTGACGGGCACGGTGCCCCAGAACCGGCTGTCGTGACTGGCGTCACGGTTGTCGCCCATCACGAACACCTCGCCCTCGGGAACCGTGAATGGCCCGAAGTTGTCTCGCGGACTGCGCCGTCGCGGTATGATGTCAGGACCGTAGACGGCAAAGGGATCCTCAGCTTTCGCGCCGTTGATGAACACGCGCTTGTTGCGCACTTCGAGGCTATCCCCGCCAATGGCGACAACTCGTTTTATAAAATCCTTGGAGCGATCACGTGGGTATATGAACACCACCACGTCGTTGCGCTCGGGATCCTTGAAGTCGAGGACACGGCCACCGACAAAAGGAATCCGTATGCCATAGAGAAACTTGTTCACCAGCAGGTGGTCGCCGATCTCCAGGGTCGGCAACATCGAGCCGCTGGGAATCTTGAAGGCCTGGACGACGAAGCTGCGAATGAAGAACGCCAACAGTACCGCGACCAGCAGCGCCTCGGCATACTCGCGCCACGCGGAGGCCTTCTCGGCTCCCGTTTCGGTTTTATTGTTTCTGGAAGACACGCCCAGCCCTAACCTTCGATCTTGAGAACCGCGAGGAAAGCCTCTTGCGGAATCTCTACCCTGCCGACCCGCTTCATCCTCTTTTTCCCTTCTTTCTGCTTCTCAAGCAACTTGCGCTTACGGGTTATGTCGCCGCCGTAACACTTGGCGGTCACATTTTTACGCAGGGCCTTCACGGTTTCCCTCGCGATTACGCGCCCGCCGGTGGCCGCCTGTATGACAACTTCGTACATCTGCCTGGGAATAATCTTCTTGAGCTTGAGGGCCAGCTCCTTGCCCAGACGATACGCACGGTCCGAGTGGCATATGACGGACAGGGCATCCACCCTCTCGCCATTGAGCAGCAGGTCGAGCCTGCCGAGCTTGGAAACCCGGAAATCCAGCGGTTCGTAGTCCAGCGACGCATAGCCGCGGGACACTGATTTCAGGCGGTCGTAAAAATCGTACACGACCTCGGCCATGGGCAGTTCGTAGCGAACCACGGCCCGGTTACCGCCGTGGATGTCCATGCCGGACTGCGCGCCGCGGCGATCCTCGCACAATCCCAGCACCCCGCCGAGATGGTCAGCCGGTACGTGTATGGTCGCAGCGATCCACGGCTCGGCGATGCTCTCCACGTCCACGGGATCGGGCAGCTGCGCCGGACTGTCTATGGTGAGCGTGCTGCCGTCCTTGCGGGTAACGAGGTAGGCAACCGTGGGTGCGGTGGTGACCAGCTCGAGGCCGAACTCCCTCTCCAGCCGCTCCTGGGTAATCTCGATATGCAGCAGCCCGAGAAAACCACATCGAAAACCGAAACCCAGCGCGGCCGATGTCTCGGCTTCACTCGAGAACGAAGAATCGTTGAGCTTGAGTTTCTCGATCGCGTCACGCAACGCTTCGTACTGGTTACTGTCTACGGGGTATAGCCCGACGAAAACCATCGGCTTGACCGAGACGAAGCCCTCGAGCGCTTCCTCACAGGGATTGTCCCGGTGGGTGATGGTGTCGCCGACGCGGGCTTCGTGGATATCCTTTATCCCCGCGGCCAGGAATCCGACTTCACCCGGCCCCAGCGAATCAACGTCAATGGCCTGGGGTGCGAATACGCCGACCTTGGTAATTTCGTGGATCCCACCTTGCCGCATCAGCCTCACGCGGTCGCCCTTGCGCACGCGCCCATCGAGGATGCGCACGATGATCATCGCCCCGTGGTAGGGGTCGAACCAACTGTCAAAGAGAAGCCCGCGGAGATTCTCCCTGCCTTTTTCCGGTGGCGGTACGCGGTCGACGATAGCCTGCAGCAGTGCCGGTATACCCTCACCGGTCTTGGCGCTTATCTCGAGCGCGTCCGAGGTATCGAGCCCGACGACTTCTTCAATTTCTGCCTTGACCCGCGCCGACTCCGCGCTCACGAGGTCTATCTTGTTGAGCACGGGCACCACTTCGAGGTCGTGGTCTATGGCAAGGTAGGCATTGGCGAGCGTCTGGGCCTCGACTCCCTGGGTCGCATCGACCACCAGCAGTGCGCCCTCGCAGGCGGCCAGCGACCGCGACACCTCGTAGCTGAAATCTACATGCCCCGGGGTATCGATGAGGTTGAACTCGTACTCCTCGCCATCGGCAGCAACCCAGTTCATGCGCACCGCGCGGGCCTTGATGGTTATTCCCCGTTCGCGCTCCAGCTCCATGTCGTCGAGCAGCTGTTCCGACATATCACGCTTAGCGACGGTGCCCGTCGCCTCGAGCAGGCGGTCCGCCAGTGTCGACTTACCGTGGTCTATGTGGGCCACGATGCAGAAGTTTCGTATGTGAGATTCTTTCATCGAGCGCGAGAGCGCGGAAGGGCCCGGGGAATAGATACGAGGTGTCGCCTAAGAACGCGAGCGAAAGAACTCTATCGTCGCCACGAGCCCTTCATCGAGCGAGGTCAGCGGCTCCCAACCCAGCACCTTGCCGGCGAGGGTCACGTCGAGCGCCGAACGCTGGACCTCCCCCAGGCGGGCGTCCTCGTGACTGGGCGTGTTGTCAGAGCCCACCGAGACTATCATCCTCTCGGCGAGGTAGTTGACGCTGGTTTCCTTGCCGGTGCCTATGTTGACGGCGCCGTCGTAGTTCCTTTCGATGGCCGCCATGTTGGCACGCACCACGTCGCCCACGTAAACGTAGTCCCTGGTCTGCTCACCGTCGCCGTAGATGACCGGATCATCACCCACGATGAGCTTGCGACAGAAGATAGCCACCACGCCCGCCTCACCGTGCGGGTCCTGCCTCGGACCGTAAACATTGGCATAGCGCAGCGCGGTGTAGCCGATACCGTGGCAGCGGCTGTAGTAGTAGAGATACTGCTCACCCGCGAGCTTGCTCACGCCGTAGGGGCAAACCGGCAGCAGGGGCTGATCCTCACCGCAGGGTATCTGCTCGGGCTCGCCGTAGACGGTGCCGCCCGACGAAGCGAAAATCACCCGCCGGGTACCCACCTGTCGCGCGGCCTCCAGCAGGTTGATGAATCCGACTACGTTTATGTCTGCATCGTAGGCAGGCTTGTCCACCGATACCCGCACGTTCATCTGCGCAGCATGGTGAATGAGAACGTCAGGCGCCGTTTCGATCACCAGCGCGGCGGCTTCGGGCGA
This sequence comes from uncultured Binatia bacterium (SeqCode), assembly GCA_963579235.1. Lineage (GTDB taxonomy): Bacteria > Desulfobacterota > Binatia > UBA1149 > UBA1149 > UBA1149. Next base: position 1,321 of record CAUZFM010000013.1, on the reverse strand, counting down.
GCGGATGTCGAGCTGTTCAAAGCGAACAGCTGAAGGCACGTTTTCGCTGTGCCCGCTCGAAAGGTCGTCGATGATGATGACTTCGTGGCCGGCCGCCAGGCAGGCCTCGCTCACGTGAGAACCGATGAACCCGGCTCCGCCGGTAACGATAATTTTCAACCTATTGCTCCCTAGCTATTCAAACCGACAGCTCTTCAGCCCGGCAGCTCTCCACCCGCGGTGAGCTTTTCGCGAAAGTAAGCAACCGTAGATTCGAGCCCGGTCTCCAAGGGGACAACGGGTTGCCAATCCAATACGCGGCGAGCCTTGCTTATGTCTGGCTGCCTTACCTTGGGGTCATCTACCGGCAACTCCTCGTGCACAATAGGCGCGGTTGAACCAACCGTGTCCCGGATCTTCTCGGCGAACTGCATGATGGTCATCTCGGCCGGGTTGCCCAGGTTAACCGGGCCGGTTTCCTCCGACCACAACAATCGCACCATGCCTTCAACAAGATCACTGACATAACAGAAGCTGCGCGTCTGGTTGCCGTCGCCGTAAACCGTGATCGACTCGTTCCTCAGCGCCTGGCACATGAAGTTGGGCACCACTCGCCCGTCGCGCATGCGCATGCGTGGCCCGTAGGTGTTGAAGATGCGACCTATCCTGGTCTCTAACCCGTGCGTGCGGTGATAAGCAAGCGTTATGGCCTCGAGAAAGCGCTTGGCCTCGTCGTACACTCCCCGCGGGCCGATGGGATTGACGTTGCCCCAGTAATCCTCCGTCTGCGGGTGCACCAGGGGATCGCCGTAGACCTCCGAGGTGGAGGCTACCACGATGCGGGCCTCCTTGGCCTTGGCCAGGCCGAGCACGTTGTGGGTACCCAGCGAACCGACCTTGAGGGTCTGGATCGGTAACTCCAGGTAGTCCACCGGGCTGGCCGGCGACGCGAAGTGCATGATCGCATCGACGGGGCCGCTCACGTGGATGTAGTGGGTGCAGTCCTGCTGCTGAAAGGTAAAGCCGGGATCCCCCATGAGGTGGGCTATGTTGTCGATGTCGCCGGTCAGAAGGTTGTCGATCGCGACCACCTCGTGACCATCGGCGAGGTTACGCTCACACAAATGAGAGCCGATGAAGCCAGCCCCTCCGGTTACGACTATTCTCGCCATGCCCGTCCCCCTCTTCGCTCAGGCGTCCGCGTTCACGGCCGGCCGGCCGATGGGAAAATAAGTAAATCCCAGTCCAGCCATGTCGGACGGTTCCCAGAGATTGCGTCCATCGAACACCACGGGCTCTTTCAATCGACGCCTCATTCTCTCGAAGTCTGGACGACGGAACT